>JBAZKX010000032.1:0-11518 GCA_041650575.1 Desulfobaccales bacterium | reverse complement strand
GGCAGGAGCATATCAGCTCGGGGCTAGGTCTCACCATCGCCAAGGAAATCGTGGAGGTGCATGACGGCTCCATCGAAGTCACCAGCCAGCCGGGCCAAGGCACCAAATTCACCGTAACGGTAAAAGCGGAAAAAGAGTTCGGCTCGGAACTTATCTAAATTACAGGGAGATTTGTCTTTATGGACGTTGTCTGGATAGCCATCCCTCTCATCTTCTTTGCGGCCTGCCTGGCCTATGTCGGCTTTCTGGCCAAGGAGGGCAAGATATGGAAAACCTGATCGTCGGCCTGGTGGCCGTGGCTCTGATTATCTATCTCTTCGTGGTCCTGCTGCGGCCTGAGAAGTTCTAATCGGGGGAACCCTTATGAATGTCAATGGCTGGATTCAGTTGGCCTTCTTCAGCATCATGCTGTTGGCCCTCACCAAGCCCGTGGGCCTGTACCTGGTGCAGGTGCTCGATGTCAACGGTCGCACCTGGCTCGACCCGGCTTTAAAGCCGGTGGAGCGCCTGATTTATCGTTTTTCCGGGATTGATCCGGCCAAGGAGCAGGATTGGAAAGGCTATGCCATTTCCGTCCTGATCTTCAGCCTGATCACCCTCCTGTTGACTTACCTCATCCTGCGGCTGCAAGGGGTGCTGCCCCTCAATCCTCAAGGCCTCAGCGGTGTAACTGGCGATCTTGCCTTCAATACCGCGGCCAGTTTCACCACCAACACCAACTGGCAGAACTACGGTGGGGAAAGCACCATGTCTTATCTTTCCCAGATGGTGGGGCTGGCTTTTCACAACTTTATTTCTTCCGCCGTCGGCATTGCGGTTGCCGCGGCCCTGGTGCGGGGCATCGCCCGGGATAAGGCAGCGACCCTGGGAAATTTCTGGACCGATCTGACCCGCACCTGTCTTTATTTATTACTGCCTCTGTGTCTGGTCTATTCCCTATTTTTGGTATCCCAGGGTATGATCCAGAACTTCAAACCTTACCAAACCGTGAAGGTGCTCGATCCTTATACTGCCCAGGTCGCCAAAAAGGACGCCGGCGGCCAGGAAGTTAAAGACGACCAAGGCCACCCGGTGATGGAGGACGTCAAGGTCGAGACCCAGACAATTCCCCAGGGTCCCGTGGCCTCCCAGGTGGCTATCAAGATGCTGGGCACCAACGGCGGCGGTTTTTTCAACGCCAATGCCTCGCATCCGTTTGAAAATCCCACGCCCTTGTCGAACTTTATCCAGATTTTGTCCATCTTCCTGATTCCGACGGGCTTAACCTATTATTTGGGGCGGATGGTGGGCCACCAGAAACACGGCTGGTCGGTATGGTCTGCCATGTTTCTCCTGTTCCTGGTGGGGGTCCTGGTCTGCTGGTATGCCGAGGCGCACGGCAACCCCCGGTTGGCCGCTCTGGGTATCGAACAAACCAGCGGCAATTTGGAAGGCAAGGAAGTGCGTTTCGGCATCTTTAATTCCGCGCTTTTTGCCACGGTGACCACGGATGCCTCGTGCGGCGCGGTCAACTCCATGCACGACTCCTTCACGCCGTTGGGCGGGCTGGTCCCGCTGTTTAATATCCAGTTGGGTGAAGTCGTCTTCGGCGGCGTGGGCGCGGGGCTCTTCGGCATGTTGGTCTTTGTGGTGCTGGCGATTTTCCTGGCTGGCCTTATGGTAGGTCGAACCCCGGAATACCTGGGGAAAAAGATCGAGTCCTTTGATATCCAGGTCGCGGCCCTGGCCATTCTGGTGCCCATCGTATTTCTGTTAGGGTTTACCGGCCTGGCCGCCGCCAGCCAGTGGGGGTTGAAGGGTTTGAACAATGCCGGTCCCCATGGCTTCAGCGAAATGCTCTATGCCTATACCTCAACCATCGGCAACAATGGCAGCGCCTTTGCGGGCCTCTCGGGCAATACTCCCTGGTATAACCTGACCCTGGGGCTGGCCACGCTGATCGGGCGCTTCCTGCTCATCGTGCCGGTGCTGGCCCTGGCCGGGAGCCTGGTGCGCAAGAAAACCGTGCCCCAGAGCGCCGGGAGTTTCCCGGTCTCCGGCCCCACCTTTACGTTCTTGCTCATCGGCACGGTGGTGATCGTGGGGGCGCTGACTTTCTTCCCCGCGCTCAGTCTCGGACCCATCGTTGAGCACTTCCTGATGATTAACTCCCATAAACTGTTCTGAGGATTCCGATCATGGCGGCAAAAGCTCACTCGTTATTTGATAAGACCATCCTGATCCCCGCAATTGGGGATTCCTTTCGCAAGCTGGACCCGCGCCTGATGGTCCGGAATCCGGTCATGTTTGTGGCCCTGGTGGGGGCTCTGGTCACCACGGCCAAGCTCTTCTATACTCCCTTACACGGCGGGGCCTTCGGGTTCTTCGTGCAGATCGCCCTGTGGCTCTGGTTCACGGTCTTGTTCGCCAATTTTGCCGAGGCCATGGCCGAAGGGCGGGGCAAGGCCCAGGCCGCCACTTTGCGCCGCGCCCGCACCCAAACCATGGCGAATCGCCGTCTCCCCAACGGCGTCATCGAGAGCGTCGCGGCAGAATCCCTGCGCAAGGACGATGTCTTCATCGTCAAAGCCGGAGAGGTGATCCCGGCTGACGGCGAAGTCATCCGGGGGGCTGCGACCGTGGATGAGTCGGCCATTACCGGCGAATCCGCGCCGGTCATCCGCGAGGCCGGCGGCGACCGCAGCGCGGTCACCGGCGGCACCCGGGTGCTTTCCGACGAAATCGTGGTGCAGGTCACCGCTAATCCGGGGGAGAGTTTCATGGACCATATGATCTCCCTCATCGAGGGCGCCAGCCGTCAGAAGACCCCCAACGAAATTGCCTTGACCATCCTGCTGGCCGCCCTGACCATCATCTTTCTCGTGGTCATCGTGACGTTGAAACCCTTCGGGGCTTATGCGGCGGTGTCGTTCTCGGTGCCGGTGCTGGCGGCCTTGCTGGTCTGTTTGATTCCCACGACCATCGGGGGGCTTTTGAGCGCCATCGGCATTGCCGGCATTGACCGGCTGGTGCAGAAAAACGTCCTGGCCATGAGCGGCCGGGCTGCCGAGGCCGCGGGCGACGTGGACGTGCTCCTGCTGGACAAGACCGGCACCATCACCCTGGGCAACCGCCAGGCGGTGGAGTTCCTGCCGGCCCCGGGAATCGACGTGAAAGACCTGGCCAACGTGGCGCAACTGGCCTCCCTGGCCGACGAAACCCCCGAAGGCCGCAGTATCGTGGTGCTGGCCAAGGAATATGGCCTGCGGGGTAGGGATTTGCGTGAATTTCCCGAGGCGCATTTTGTGCCTTTCAGCGCCAAGACCCGGATGAGCGGCGTCGATCTGAATGGAGAGCACTATCGGAAAGGGGCCGCGGAGGCGGTGCAGGAATTTGTCGGTGAGCCCTTGCCGCCGGAAGTGGCAGGCGAGATCGAGCGAGTCGGCTTCCTAGGGGGGACCCCCCTGGTGGTCGCCAGCGACAAGCAAGTCTTCGGTACTATTTACCTCAAAGATATCGTCAAGGGCGGTCTGCCGGACCGCTTTGAACGCTTCCGGGCCATGGGCATCCGCACCATTATGATCACCGGCGACAATCCGCTGACCGCCGCGGCCATCGCCAAAGAGGCGGGCGTGGACGATTTCCTGGCCCAGGCCAAGCCCGAAGACAAACTGGCCCTGATCCGGCGCCAACAGGCGGCCGGGCATCTGGTGGCCATGACCGGGGACGGGACTAACGACGCGCCGGCGCTGGCCCAGGCAGATGTGGGGGTGGCGATGAATACCGGCACCCAGGCGGCCAAAGAGGCCGGCAACATGGTGGACCTGGATTCGAACCCGACCAAGCTCATCGAGGTTGTGGAAATCGGCAAGCAATTGCTCATGACCCGGGGGGCCCTGACCACCTTCAGCGTGGCCAACGACGTGGCCAAATACTTTGCCATTATCCCCGCCATGCTGATGGTCACCTTTCCGCAGATCGCCCCATTCAACATCATGAAACTGGCCTCACCGGAGAGCGCCATCCTCAGCGCGGTCATCTTCAACGCCCTGATCATCATTGCCCTGGTACCCCTGGCCTTAAAGGGCATCAAGTTCCGGCCCCTGGGCGCGGTGGCGATCCTGCGGCGCAACTTGCTGATCTATGGCCTGGGCGGGGTGGTGGCGCCGTTCATCGGGATCAAGCTCATCGACTTGATGATCGTCGCCTTTCGTCTGGTTTAAGAGGAAACGAATAATGAATGCTCAGGAACTGTTACGGGAAGTCAAAGCGTCGGCCCTGGTCACGGCGGCCCTGCTCATCTTGTTATGCGGGGTTTACCCCCTGGTGGTGTGGGGCATTGCCCAAATCGCTTTTCCCAGTCAGGCCAACGGCTCGTTGGTGGCACGCGGGGGACAGATGGTCGGCAGCGCCCTCATCGCCCAAAATTTCAACAGCCCGCAGTACTTCCACCCGCGGCCCTCGGCCGCCGGCAACACCGGCTATGATGGCACGAGCTCCGGGGGCAGCAACTTGGGGCCGTTGTCCCAGAAGCTCATCGATCAGATCAGGGAGCGTGCCACCGCGTATCGGGCCGAGAACCTTCTGAGCCCCGACACTCCCATCCCCGGCGATGCCGTGACCGCCTCCGGCAGCGGCCTGGACCCGCATATCAGCCTGAAGAATGCCGAGCTCCAGGCGGCTCGGGTGGCAACGGCCCGGGGTCTGAGCCCGGACCGGGTCAAGACATTGCTGGAGACCTGTATTGATGGCCCGGACCTGGGTTTCCTGGGTGAACCGGGGGCCAATGTCCTCAAGGTCAACCTGGCCCTGGACGCACTGGCGAGTGGGACCCATGCCCGATGACAAAGCCCTTAGCTTCCTGCGCCTGATCCGCCGCTCCCAGCGCGGTAAACTGAAGGTCTATCTGGGGTACGGCGCGGGGGTCGGCAAGACCTGGCAGATGCTCAAGGAAGGGCACCGTCTGCAAAAAGAGGGCGTTGATGTGGTGGCGGGACTGGTCGAGACCCATGGACGGGAGGAGACCGCCCAACTCATCGAAGGCCTGGAAGTCGTGCCCCGCCGCCAGGTGCAGTACCGCGGCATCACCATCGAGGAGATGGACCTGGACGCGGTCCTGGCCCGCCGGCCTGAAGTCGCCCTGGTGGACGAACTGGCCCACACCAATGTCCCGGGCAGCAAGAACGCCAAACGCTATGAAGACGTGCAGGATCTCCTGGCGGCCGGCATTCACGTCATTAGCACCCTCAACGTCCAACACCTCGAAAGCCTCTATGACACTGTGGAGACCCAGATCGGGGTGAAGGTCTATGAGCGCGTCCCCGACTCCGTGCTGGCCGAAGCCGATGAGATTGTCAATGTGGATCTGGCCCCGGAGGACTTGCAGCAGCGGCTGCGGGAGGGCAAGATTTATCCGCATGAGCGAGTCTCCACCGCCCTGGAGCACTTTTTTAAACGGGCCAACCTCAACCAACTGCGGGAATTGACCCTGCGGGAACTGGCCTCCCAGATCGACCTCAAACGCCGGGGTGAACCTGAAGAGGATCTCGATACCGCCCCGGATCAGGTCATGGTGTGCCTGAGTTCCCGGGGTCCCAACAGCGCGGCCCTGCTGCGCTACGGCTCCCGGCTGGCCGGCCGTCTGAACCGGAACTGGTATGCGGTCTATGTGCAGACGCCCCAGGAAGAACCCACCGCCATCGACGCCGCCACCCAGCGCCAGCTTTCTGATACCCTAACGCTGGCCAAGCAACTAGGCGCCCAGGTCTTCCCTTACAAGGGCGAGGACGTGGCAGAGACCATTTTGCATTTCGCCAGGGAATACCGGGTAGGACACATCGTGATCGGCAAACCGGGTCCGCTGCCGGCCTGGAAACGCTGGCTGGGGGCAAGGACTATTGTAGAGCAATTGATCCGCAAGGGGCACGGGATCACGGTGGTGGTGGTGGATACCGGCTCAAAAGCTGAAAAGGAAACCTAAGGGGTTAGCTCCACGGGAGATGGCCCGCTCTCATGGTAGGCCGGAGCCCAACCGGCCTCAAGAATCAGGATGGTCCAGAGTAACCAAACCCGGGCTTTCATGGCCTGCCTCGCCGAAGGAGATTATTTAAGCCGCACCTGGTCCGGATCGGCAGGGGCTTACTTCAATCTCTTGGAGCAGGCCCGGATGAAAGCCGGGAGATCTGCAGGGCTGCGGCTGGAAATCAGGTTACCGTCCTCAACCACCTCCTGATCAATAAATTCGGCCCCCGCATTTTTGATATCCTGGATCAGGGACTTCCAACCCGTAATTTTGCGCCCTTTGAGGACCTGGGCGGTGATGAGAAGTTGCGGGGCATGGCAGATCAGGCATACCGGCTTACCGCTGTCTACGAACTCTTTGACAAACCGCACCACATGTTCATCGATCCGCAATTGATCCGGTGAATAACCGCCGGGAATTAAGAGGGCGTCGAAGTCACCTACCCTGACCTCCTTGGCGGCTTTGTCAACCTTAACCGGCGTGCCTTGCCTCTCGCCCTTCACGGTTACTCCGCCTTTTAAACCGACATGGATCAGTTCATGGCCGGCTTTCTTAAAGGCTTCGGCCGGCTGGGCATATTCCGCATCTTCGAACATGTCGGTAATCACGACCGCCACTTTACTCATGGTTGTTTCCTCCCTTGGCGCGGATCGGATCCCCGGCCGGCGCTTCTAACCCAGCCATTGGGGATTGCGAACCGTACTGTCGAATCGATCCGAGGTCTTGTAAAGTTCATATCTGCCCTGCGCCGCAGCTTTGGCAGTCTTGGCCAACAGGGCCGCGACTTCTTCGGTGCTCAAGGGCCGGAAGGTGCGGGCCGCAGTCAGGGCCTGCTCCAATATGGGCATGGAGTCGCAGCCGGTAATCACCACGGCTACCGGCAGATTCATGTCATAGTGCAGGCATTCCATGGGGGTTACGGTGTTGCTCTCCAGGAGGATGTGGTCTCCCATGGATTTCATCGCCAGAGGGCCGATGCCGTGTTTTACGAGCACGGGCAGCACCTGCTTTTGGAAGCTGTCATAGTGGGCGTCCATGAGATTTAACGGCATTTGCACGGTGGCCGGGGTGAAGTTGTGGGCGAAACAGAGCTCCAGCATCTTCAGATGGATGGCGGGGCTCTTGTGCCCGGTGAAGCCGATATAGCGGATTTTCCCGGCTTTTTTGGCGGCGAGCATGGCCTCGTAGGCGCCTTTAGGGGCAAAGATGCGCTCCGGATCGGTCATGCGAATGATTTCATGGAATTGCAGCAAATCGATGCTGTCGGTTTGGAGGCGCTGGAGGGACTCATTGAGCTGCTGGGTGGCGGCCGCCCCGGTATGTCCATCGATTTTGGTCATGAGGAAAACCTTTTGGCGGTAGCCGTCTCTCAGGGCTTTGCCCATACGGATTTCGCTGGCGCCGCCGTTGTAATCCCAAGAGTTGTCCATGAAGTTAATGCCGTTGTCGATGGCGGTGCGAATGATGCGGATGCTCTCCTGCTCTTCCGGCCGGCCGAGGTGAAAACCGCCCAGACCAACAATGGAGACCTTCTCACCCGTGCTGCCCAATTGACGGTAGGGCATCTGGCCTTTGGCCGGGGCCGCCCAGCTTTGGGGCACCACCCCGGAAAACCGCGCCACCCCCGCGGCCACTCCCAGAGCCGTGAGGTCCTTAATAAACTTGCGACGGTCCATGTTTTGATCCTTGCCAAAGAGGAAATGGGGATTCACGCTGGACAAAAAGCAAACCAAAACTAACCAGGGGGAATTTCTGAGTAAACCTTAAATAATAAAATAGACACCCTAATTTTTCTTGTCAAGGTTGGGAGTCTCCAGGAATATTCAAACGCCGAAGCCATGAGCAATTAAGAAACTATTTATGAATTTAATGCATTCGGTTGAAACCCTTAACTCAATGATTATCTTTTTCAACATCCTACCTCAAATAAGCTGAGTCATTCCCAACCACTTATGGCGACCGAAAGCGCCTCAGGTTGAAGTGGCGGCGGATACTGAAGCGATCCTGATTTTCAAGGGAGTGTAGCATGGCAACTATGCAAGCAGTTCGGTTCCACTCCTATGGTGCCCCTGATGTCCTGGTTATGGAGAAAGCGCCCCGCCCGCAGGCAAGTACGGGCGAAGTCCTGCTTCGGGTCCACGCCGCCGGCGTCAACCCCATTGATTGGAAAGTGCGGGCCGGCCATCTCAAAGAGTGGCTGCATCACCGCCTCCCTTTGATCCCGGGCTGGGATGTCTCCGGGATCGTCGAGGCAGTGGGTCCTGACGTTACCGCTTTCAAGAGCGGTGATGCGGTCTACGGCATGTTGGACTTTGGGCGCAACGGCGCTTATGCCGAGTATGTGGCGGCACGGACCGGGGATCTGGCGCGGAAGCCCGGGTCAATCGATCATATCCAGGCCGCAGCCGTGCCCCTGGCGGCGCTGACCGCCTGGCAATCACTGTTTGAGGTGGCGGACCTGTCCCCCTGGCACACCGTGCTCATTCATGCCGCGGCCGGCGGGGTGGGGCACTTTGCGGTCCAGTTGGCCAAGTGGAAAGGGGCCAAGGTGATCGGCACGGCCTCCGCCGGCAATGAGAGCTTCCTGAGGGAGCTGGGGGCCGATGAAGTGATCGACTATCGCACGACGCGGTTTGAAGAGGTGGGGCGCGAAGTGGACGTGGTGCTGGATACGATTGGCGGCGATACCCAGCAGCGCTCCTGGAAGGTTCTGAAAAAAGGAGGAATTCTCGTCGCCACCCTGGGTGTTTCTTCGCCTGCCGCCGCCCGTGAACACGATGTTCGTGGCCAAGGGGTCAGCGTTCACGCCGATGTCGCCCAACTCACCCAAATCGCCGCCCTGATCGACGCTGGCGACCTAAAGCCCGCGGTCACCACCGTGCTGCCCCTGGCAGACGCGGCCCGGGCTCACGAATTGAGCCAGACCGGGCATGTGCGAGGCAAGATCGTGCTTCAGGTGCGCGATTGATGGACTTAGATCACTGATGGAGGCCCAAGACGCCGACGCAACTCATCTTCCGGACAGTGGGGTGGGTTTTCGGGGCTATGGTCCTTGTGGCCGGTCTGTTGAGCGGCTGCGCCAAGGTAGGTCCGGATTATCAGCAGCCGTCGGTTGAGGTGAATCAAAATTGGTTGGAAACCAAAGACCCCCGGGTGGAAAGCGGCCATCAGGAATACCGGACCTGGTGGAAAGCCTTCAACGACCCCACCCTGGACCGGCTCATTGAGACCGCCTACCGGGAAAACCTGAACCTGCGGGTGGCCGGCGTGCGGGTGCTGGCGGCCCGGGCCCAACTGGGCATCGCCACCGGTCAACTCTATCCCCAAACCCAACAAGTCACCGGCTCGTACCAAAAGGAGCGCATCAGCGCCGGGACCGCGTTCCTGGGCTCCTCAAACGTGGGCTCGTCTTTCGGCGGCCTCAGTCTGGCTCAATCCCAAATCGGCCTGTCGGCCAGTTGGGAAATCGACTTCTGGGGCAAATTCCGCCGGGCCGTCGAGTCCGCCGACGCGGGTTTGATGGCCAGCATAGCCAATTATGACAGCACCCTGGTGAGTCTCACCGCCAACGTGGCGAATTTTTATATCACCATCAGGACCGTGGAAAGACGGTTAGATATTGCCCGGCGCAACGTCGAGACCCAGCGGGAAAGTCTGGAGATCGCCCAGGCGCGCTTTATCGGGGGCACTACTTCCCAGCGGGACGTGGATCAGGCCAAAACTATCCTGACCAGCACCGAGGCGACGATACCGCCCCTGAAAATCCAACTGCGCCAGACCAAAGATGCCCTTTGTGTCCTCTTAGGCCGGCCGCCGAGTCTTTTGACCAACCAACTGGAAGGCAAAACCGCGCAGATCCCGGAGCCCCCCGCCAAGGTGGTGGTGGGCATCCCAGTGGATTTGATGCGCCGGCGGCCGGATATCCGCGCCGCGGAATACAATGCCATGGCCCAATGCGCCCAAATCGGCGTGGCCAAGGCCGAACTCTACCCGGCGCTATCCTTGTTGGGGAACTTCGGGTTCCTGGCCAGTGATGTGGGGAAATCCCATCTGGCCGGCCTGTTCAATTGGCGAGACCGCAGCGGCTCCATGGGCCCGTCCTTAACGTGGAATATCTTCAACTATGGGCAGATTACCAACAACGTCCGGTTCCAGGACGCCCAGTTCCAGGCCCTGCTCGTAACCTACCAGAACACCGTGCTCAGCGCCCAGCAGGATGTGGAGGACAATCTGACGGGGTTCCTGCGCACCCAGGAGCAGGCCGCGGCTCTGAAGGAGAGCGTCGCGGCCGCCCAGAGTTCACTCAACCTGGCCTTGATCCAATACCGGGAAGGGATTACCGACTTCACCACCGTTCTGACCGCGCAGCAGGCGCTCCTGAGTGCGGAGGATAGTCTGGCCAGCTCCATGGGCAACATCTCCCTGTTTCTGGTGGGTGTTTATCGGGCCCTGGGCGGGGGTTGGCAAATCCGGGAAGGCCAGGATTTTGTGCCGCTTTCGACCCGGGAGGAAATGGAGCAGCGTACCAACTGGGGCAAGTTGCTCACGCCGGCCAGCCAGCCGCCGCCCACGCCGGCAGAGGAGCGTCAAAAGGGTCTCATCCGGCCCCCGGATTGGTAATAGGCGGCAGGTCAGGCATCGTAAGGGAGAGATCGGCTCATGACAGGTAATCGACCAAGGTCAATCATGATGAGGAAACCGGTGGGTTGGGCCGCGCTTGGCGGCGCGCTGGCTCTGGTCATCCTCGCCTGCGGCGAACGGAATGTCTATGCCCCGCCGCCGCCGCCCCGAGTCGTGGTAGCTCAGCCCAGCCGCCAGCCGGTAGTGGATTACCTGACCTTCACCGGCAACACCCAGGCGATCAAAACGGTGCAACTCAAGGCCCGGGTGCAAGGTTTTTTAGAAAAAATCCTTTTTAAAGACGGCGACTTGGTGAAAAAGGGCCAGTTGCTCTTCCTGATTCAGCAGAATACCTATCAAGACCAGTTGCAGCAAGCCGAGGCCCAAGTTCTACAGCAAAAAGCCAATTACGATCACGCGGTTATCGAAACCGCGCGTTATACGAGGTTGGTCCAACAAAAAGCCGCGGCCCAAACCGACCTGGACAACTGGAGGTTCCAACGGGACGCTTACCGGGCCGGGATGCTGGCCGCGCAGGCGGCTCAGAAACTGGCCCAGTTGAATCTGGACTATACCCAGGTGACCGCGCCCTTTGACGGCCGCATCGATAGACACCTGGTGGACGAAGGCAACCTGGTGGGCGCGGGAGAGTTTACCCTGCTGGCGTCGGTCAATCAGATTGACCCCCTCTATGTTTACTTCCCCATGAATGAGCGCGATCTGCTCCGGGTCACAGGCCTGACCGGCCTCTCGCCGGCCCAAGCCCAAAATCTCAACATCCCGTTATTCCTGGGCCTGGCCAATGAAACGGATTATCCCCATACGGGCCGCTTTGATTTCGCGTCCATCAGCATCACTCCCACCACCGGCACCTTGCTGCTGCGCGGCATCTTCCCC
>JBAZKX010000031.1:0-11518 GCA_041650575.1 Desulfobaccales bacterium | reverse complement strand
GCGTCGCCGCCAAAGCGGTCCTCCCCTCCCCTTAAACGTGTAACCACTGATAATATCATTGAATTTAACGGCAAACCGCCGGCGCGGCGGAACCGGGCCGCGGTTTTCGCCGCGGCTGGAAAACCCCGGAAAAATCACAGCGGGAGGGACGGCCGGACCGCGGCCGGATGAAAAGTGGGAGATGGCCGCGGCGCGGTTACCTGGTCACCTGGCGCAGCAGGATGATGGCCAGGCCCCCGAAGACCAGGTGGGGCGCGATGACCGCGAGAATAGGGGGGAAGCTGCCGGCCTGGCCGAACGAGGCGCAAAACCCAAAGAACAGCCAGTAGCCGAACATAAGCCCCAGCCCCGCGGCCACCATGGAGGTGATATGAATCTGTTCATGGCGCAAGGCCAGGGCCAGACCCAAAATCACCAGGATCAGCGGGGTTGCGGCCAGGGAAAAACGCTGGTAGAGGTCCACCCGGTAAGGAGTGGATTTATAGCCGTCCCGTTCCAGGCGTTCCATATAGCGGTACAGCTCATTGACATCCATCTCCGTCACCTTTTTTTCCAGGTCGGCGAAGTCCTTGGGCTGCTCCGTGAGCACCAGGTTGCGCTCCTCGAATTTTTCTCCCACGACCACACCCGCGGCTTCAAAGGTCTGGACATAGCCGTCGAAGAAGCGCCATTGGCCCTCCTGCCATTGGGCCCGGGCCGCGGCCACGATCTGCACCAGATGAAACTGGCGGTCGAACAGATAAATTTTTACCCCTTCCAGGGTCTGGATATCCTTGCGGAACATGACAATGTTATAGATGGCCTGGTCGCCCTTGTACCAGAAGTGTTCCAGGTTATGGAGGTTGCGGGGCGGCTTCTTTTCCACCTCGGTCTGCCAGAACAGGCTGAGCCGGCCCTGGCTCCATGGAACCAGGTAGAGATTTAGGGACAGCAGGAGCATGGCCACCAGGCCGGCATAGAGGATCATGGGCCGGACCAGGGACAGGATATTCAGGCCCGAGGTCCGGATGGCCAGGGTTTCGTGGGACCGCGACATGAGGCCGAAAGTCAGTATGACCCCCAGCAACACCGCGGCGGGGAGGACCTGGCTAACCGCGAAGGGCAGCTTGAGGATGAGGTATTCCAGGAGTTTGCCCGCGCCCAAATGGGCCCGGACCAGGCGGTCGATCTTTTCGAAGAAATCGACGATGACAAAGAGGGAGACAAAGGTCAAGAGGCTGAGGGCCATGAGTTTGACAAACTCACGGGCCACATAATGTTCCAGGATATGGGAGCGGAAAAGCCCGGGGCCGGCCATGGCTCGGTTATATCAGAAAGCCGGACGCTTTTCATCCGTTATCCGGGAAGGGAAGCCGGCCGAAGGAGAAAGGAGGCCAGGAAAAGCTTTTTGTTATGATAGAAAAGGTATGGCGGGGTGATGAAAGGTCACCGGGCAATATCCGTTTTCATCCCTTTCACCTTTTCGCCCCAGAGACTTTTATGCGCTTAGGATTTCATCTCTCCATCGCCGGGTCCCTGCGGCGGGCCGTTTCCCAAGCCCAGGTCCTGGGCTGCCAGGCCCTCCAGATCTTTGTCCAGAACCCCCGGGGCTGGAAGTGGCGGCCGGTGGCCGACGCGGAGATTCGGGAGTTTACCCGGGCGCGGAGTCAGGCCGGGCTGGGGCCCCTGGTGGTGCATCTCGGCTACCTGCCCAATCTCGCCTCTCCGGACCCCGCGCTCTATGCGTTATCCTGTGAGAGGTTATCCAGGGAGTTGTCTCTGGCCCGGGACCTGGCCGCGGACTACCTAGTGGCGCATCCCGGCCATGGGGATTTAAGCGAGGTCAGCTTTCGGCGGGTGGCCCAGGCCCTGGCCCAAGCCGTGGCCGCCGTCGGACCGGCGCCGTTGGTGCTGCTGGAGAATACCGCCGGCCAGGGCCGGGAACTGGGGTGGCGTTTTGAGCACCTGGAGCGCATTATCACCTTGAGCCGCGTCCGGCTGGGTCTCTGCCTGGACACGGCCCACGCCTTCGGCGCGGGCTTTGACCTGGCCAGTCCCGAGGGTGTGGCCCGGCTGCTGGCAGACATCGCTCGGGGCCCGGGCCTGGACGCCCTGAAGCTCATCCACCTCAACGATTCCCGGCAGCCCTGCAATTCCCGGCGGGACCGCCACTGGCACCTGGGCCGGGGGGCCATCGGCCTGGCCGGCCTGCGGCACCTGTTCTCCCACCCCTGGCTGAGGCCCGAGGCCGCGATCATGGAGACCCCGAAGCGGCACCAGGCCGATGAGTGGTACAACCTCCTCGTGGCCCGGAGTCTGGTAGCCGGGATGCCGCTCCTGCCCGGTCCGGCGAGGGCGTGAAGGAGCGGATTTGCGCTGCCCCGGCCTCTTGCCAGGCCACCCGGGAGTTCTTATGATGATGATACCCAACCTTTTACCCGGCTAAGGAGGAAAAGTAATGCCCACCTATGAGTTTAAGTGCGCCAAGTGCGAGGAAGAGTTTACCCGCTTCATGAGCCTCAAGGAGCGCGACACCGGCCAGGTGGCCTGCCCCAAATGCGGTTCCCTCGAAGTCCAGCAGCAGATCAGCAAAGTCCTAACCATTCTCGCTGCCAAACATTTGGGCTAATACCCGGCGAGGTTATCCACTTGAGATTTAATTGGATCAACACCGTTTTGCAAAGTTTTTCTCTACGCCCTCTGCGTCTCTGCGGTGAATTTTCTCGTTCAGGTTAACCGCAGAGACGCCGAGGGCGCAGAGAGAGATAAGTTCTGCAAGGGGCTCAAATCGGCGCTTCGTCATTATTCCTCCCAAAACCCATTTCCTATAACCCAGAACCCGCATTATGGCCGCCACTGGCGGACAGTGACCCCGGAGGCGGCCAGATAGAGGCTTACCGCGCCCTCCCGGGTGTACCGGCAGGGTACGGGCCAGATGGTCCGGGTGACCCCCATAGCGCGGCTATCCCCATAGATCACTACTTGCCGGGTCTTGAAGCTGCCCAGGAGCAGATTGCGGCCCCGGGGATCGGCCAGTTCGGCGGGAAGGACCAGCGCCTCCAGAGGCCCGGTATTCTGCGGCAAATCGTAGCCTGCCAGTTTCCGCCCCGGCGGGAGCAACAGCACCCGGCGGCCCTGGTAGTCGAGCTCCAGGGCCGGCCCCGCGTCCGGGCCGAGCTTCACGAACTTCAAGGCTACGCTGCCCAGGGCGGCCGGGGCCTGCTCTCGCTCCAGGGACCGGGGCACTGCCCCGCGAGCTCCCAGATAATTGCGGAGGTCCCAAAACTGCGGCCCCTCCCGACCCCTCCGGCCGGACCAATATGACTCCACCCGAAACTGCTCCGCCAGCTGGCGCAATTCCCCGGCGTTATCTTCGCTCAGGTTCAGGGCCAGCACCAGGTCCAGGCGGCGGAATTGCCGCCAATGGCAATATCCCGGCAACGGCCCCCAATCCGGGGCGGGATGTCCGGTCCAGGTGGGCGCCGCCGCGGACACCGCCATGCGGCGGTTCTCCGGGCTCACCGCCAGCGCCCTCAGGCCCCCGTAGGCGTCCAGGCAGGTCACTTCCAGGGCCCGGGGGACCGTGGCCAGGGGCAAAGCCGCGGCGCACACCAAGACTATCCCCCCCAGACCGGCTCCGGCCCAGGTCAGGTAGGTGCGCCGGGGCGCGAAGATCAGGAACAGGATGAGATAGTAGAGGCCGATTTCTAACCAGGTGGGGGTGGGTATGATGATGGCGCTGCCGGGCACCCGGGCCCCCCAGGCGACGGCCTGGTAGCCCAGCCACAAAGGGAACTTGCCTACGGATAGCAGGGCCTGGGCCACTGCGGGCAGGGACAGGGCCTGGGCGAATACCGCGGCCTCCCCCAGGGGGAGAGCCACGATCAGAAACAGGGGAATGGCCACCAGATTGATCAGAAAGCCCAGGAGGGAGACTATCTGGAAGTAGGCGGCCACCAGGGGCGCGGTGGCCAGGGTGGCCACCAGGGAGACCGCCATCCATTTTTTGGCATGAAAAAGCGTCCAGCCCATCCAACCTTGAGTGGGCCAGCCAGGCCTGGGTAAGACCCTGACCAGCCGCGGCACCAGGTAGATCAAGGCGGCCACCGCCACAAAGGAGAGCTGAAAGGAGATAGCAAACAGGCGCAGGGGGCTGAGGCTCAGAATGACCAGGGCCGCCAGGGCCAGGGCGCTCCAGACTTCGCCGGGCCGCCCCAGGAAGACCAGGAGCAGGTAGGCCAACACCATGACTTCGGCGCGTTGGGTAGAGGGAGACCCTCCCGCCACCCAGGCATAGGCCACCACCGGGATAGCGGACACCAGGGTGGCGATTTTATAAGCGTTGATTCTGAGAAGTAGCCAGGGAAACTGCCGCAGGAGCAAGAAGCAGAGAAAAAAGGTAACCAGGGCCACCATGCCTAAGTGCAGCCCGTTGATGACCAGCAGGTGGCTGGTGCCGGTGCGGGCGAAATTTTTGCGCATCTCCTGGGTGATCTCGCCCTGGTCCCCCAGGAGCATGGCCAGAAAGATGGCGCGGCAGGTAGGGTCCAGCTCCCGCAACTGATGCCGGATGCCGCCCCGGAGCCTTTCCCCCCAGGGATAGGCGTCGGTGGCGGCCAGGAAGATCAGGTGCCTAGGGTCCGCCAGCCGTATCTCCCGGAAAATCCCGTCCGCGGCCAGATAGCGGGGGCGATCGAAGGCCCCGGGGTTGTTCAGCCTCCCGGGAGGGCGCAGGCGGCCGCTGACCAGCAGGCCGGCGCCCACCGGCGGGGGCGGGAGCGCCGGGGCCAGCACCAGGACCTGGCCGGCCACGGGGCGCCAGCCCCAGGGACTGCGCCAGGCCTTGGCTTCCATAAAGAGCTGGACCCGGCCCTCTCCCAGCCGGCCGGGGCGGGATAGATGGCCCCACAACGTCAGGTTGCGGTTTTCGGGCAATTGCGCCACGTGCCCCGGGGGGAACCACGGCTGGATGGCCTGCTGATAGGAAGCTGCTCCCAGGAGCCAGAAAAACAGGAGCGGCAGGAGGAGCACCGGACGCCGCCGCCACCAGAGGAGGGCCAACACGGACCAGAGGAGGACCAGCCCCGCGGCCAGGACGATTCCCGGCAGGGAGAGGCCCCAGGCCGGGGCGGCAATCCCCGCCATCAGGGCCAGGGTCACCGGCACCAGGGGCCGGGCTACCGGCCGGGCCGCCGGCGGCGACTCCCGGGCCGCGGTATTTGCTTTTTCCTGGAGTTCGTCCGCGGTTGGGGAAAACATACAGGACCATCCATGGCCG
Source organism: Desulfobaccales bacterium (assembly GCA_041650575.1). Lineage (GTDB taxonomy): Bacteria > Desulfobacterota > Desulfobaccia > Desulfobaccales > 0-14-0-80-60-11 > 0-14-0-80-60-11. The sequence goes on along the minus strand of JBAZKX010000031.1, from coordinate 6,261 downwards.
AAGGTTGCCGGAAATTAATGGTTCAACAGTATAACACCTTCCTTTGTTTGACAAATAATCTTTATAATTGGCAAGTTAAGATTTCTGAGCCAGCTATTAAGAATATTTAGGCCCATTATCAAAAGCCTTCGATTCCCGGGGGATCTTGAAAAGGGTGGTAGGGCGGGGGTCCCCGCCCGCCATCTTCGACACACTATGCCGGCAGAGGCGGCACACCCAGGCCACTAAACTTTTCCAGACAACACCCCCAAAACCGCGTCGTCAGGACGGGAAAGCCGCCAAAAATCAGGGGATGGCGCCCTTCATACTTGACAAAAACCTCAAAATATCGCATAGACATAAGCTATGAGGAGAATTTTATTCATCCTGGCCGGGCTGACGGCCGGCTTGGCCCTGGTGGGGTCGGCCCTGGCGGCGCCCAAGATCCTGACTCGCGACGGCAGTCTGGTCATCCAGGGCGGTGAGGCCAAGCAGGCCAAGAAGAGCTCAGGGTCGGAGGATACGCTCTACGACCTCCTGGGCCAGGAAGTGCAAGTCTATATCTTCAATAATCGGACCCGGGTCTGGCCCCGGGTGTATGGGCAATCATCCGCCCCGGCCGCCTGGCAAGGGCGCCTGACGCCCCGGGACCCCCGGGTCGAGGCCCTGATCGGCAAATATTCCCAAATGTACGGCGTGGACCCGACCCTGGTGCGGGCGGTGATGCGCCATGAATCGGGGTTCAATCCCGCCGCGGTGTCCCCCAAGGGGGCCCAGGGGTTAATGCAGCTCATGCCCGGCACCGCTGCGCTCATGGGGGTAAAAGACCCCTTCGACCCGGAGCAGAATATCGCCGGGGGCGTGGGGTACCTGCGGCGCTGTCTGGACCGCTTCCAGCACAACGTGCCCCTGGCCGTGGCCGCCTATAACGCCGGACCGGAAAGCGTGGCCCGGTGCGGCACCATCCCCCCCTACCAGGAGACCCAAGTCTTCGTGAACAACGTCATGGGGAGCTATACCGGGCAAAGCGGCCTCCCCGCCGCCAAAGCCGCCCCGGCCGCGCCGGGTAAAGACGCCCAACCGGGGAAAAAGGTGGCTAAGCCAATCGCCTCCTCACCGGACCAGGCCCCGGAAGTCCGCCGCCGTCCCCGTCCCAAGATCATTGAAGTCAGATCCTACAAGATCAAACCTCAAGATATCGCCGCCGAGACCGAATAAGCCCACCCGGTTGATTCAAGCCACTTTCCAACTCGCTTAGCTGAAAGCTGACCGCTGATAGCTACCCCTACCCTTCCTCCGGCTTCGCCGGCGGCCCGGGCCATTCCTTGATCCGCAGGTCCCGCTGAGGAACGGGTATCTCAATACCGTGTTCCCGAAAGGCCTCGAAGATGGCGCTGTTCAGCTCATGGGTGGCGGGGACGCGGTCGGCCGGGGTGTGCAGGAACACCCAGATGGTGAAATCCAGGGAACTGTCGCCGTAAACCGCGAAATAGACCTGGGGTGGCGGTTCCGGCACCACCCGGGGATTGGCCCGGCAAATCTCCAGGAGCAATTGCGTCACCCGGCGCACGTCGGAATCGTAGGAGACCCCCACCTTCAAGGTCAGGCGGTTAATGCCCGACCCATAGTGGGTCCAGTTGAGGACCTTGCTGGAGACCAGTTCGGAGTTGGGAATCACCAGGACATAGCGGTCAAAGGTCTCGAAGATGGTGCTGCGGACCCTGATCTCCTTCACCCGGCCCCATTGGCCGTCAATCACCAGCATGTCCCCCACCTTGATGGGCCGCTCAAACAGAAGAATGAGGCCGCTCAGGAAGTTATTGACGATGTTCTGGAGGCCGAAGCCGATGCCCACGCCCAGGGCCCCGGCCACCAGGGCCAGGTTGGTCAGGGGGAATCCCAGGAGGTTCAGGGCGATCAACCCCGCCAGGATCAGGATAACGTAGTGCAGGGTGGTGGAGATGGTGTATTGCACTCCCGTGTCCAGGGCGGTGTGGGGGAAGATGCGGGCCGCGGCCAGGCTGCGCCCCAACCGGGACACAAAGGACCCCAGGTAAAGGACGAGAATGGCGCCTCCGACATTGAGGGGAGTCAGCTTCACTGGTCCCAGGGTGGGCCCCCAGGTGACCCACCGGAAGGCCCAGGCCACCTGTCCGGGTTTGATCCCCCAGGCGTTGAGGGACCACAGGACCACGGCTAATCCGATCACCAGGGATAAGGCCCAGCGGCTGAGGGCATAGATTTTCCGGATCAGCTCGACCTTGGCCGGATAGCGGACAGTGGCCCGCCCTGCTTCCGGATGCAAGAGGTGGCGCAGGATGACCTCGCCCATCAGCCACAGGAACCACAGGATCGCCATGGCCAACAGGGTCCAGGCGGCCGCCTGGGCCAGGTAAAGGGAGAGATTCTGGAATCCCAGGAGGTCGGCCAGCACGATGACCACCAGCAGGAAGAGGACCAGACCCCGCAAGACCAGGCTGATCACCGGCTGGTGCAGCCAGGTGGGGTTCGAGAGTTCCGGCAGAAGACGGTTCAGATAATGGCGGCGGCAGAGCCACCAGATCCAGGCCAGCACCCCCAGTAGGAAGAAATGGGCCACGAATAAGCGGCTGCCTTCGGGAAAATCCATTAGGGCGGCGTTCTGCAGCCCAAAAAAACCCGCCAACAAGTAGAGCAGAAAGAGCTTCAGAGAGCGCCGGTAAAACCTGGCAGTGCGTTGATCCAGGACAAGGACGCCCCCCGCCGCCTTACCGGCAAAAAACGCCTGGATCCACTGCCAGGTCAAGCGCAGGGCCCAGAGCGTGGCCAGGAGGGCGAGGATGAGCTGCGCCGGGGCGGAGCCCATCAGGCTAAAGGTCCAAAAGAACAGGCCCACCCACAGAACCAGGCCCAGTCCGAACAGGTTGGCGATCATGATCCGGCCCAGGACATACAGGGAAAGCAGGTGCAAGTCGTCAGTCTGGGTGCGCCAGCGGTTGAAGCGTCCGGCCACCAGGCCGTTAAGCCTCCGAGTGCTCCACCCCAGCAGGATGATGAACCCCAGCAGACCCAAGAGGGGGGCCAGGCGCCCCCAGATAAAGGCGCTCAGGCGGCCGGACGCCATTAGGTTGCCCAGCCACTCCCAGCCCCGGGCCGGGAGGGCGGCCAGGTTCTGCCACACCCGGGCCATCTGTTCCCAGAAGGGCACCGCCTGGACCGGACGCTTCAGAAGTTCGGCCTTCCAGGCCTCTTCCAGTTTCTGCAACCGGGGCAGAAGATCGTCCAGGAGGGCCTTTTCGGTCTCCAGGAACTGGCGCCGCGCCTGCAACTGCTCGAGCACCCGGGTCATCAAGCCATCCTGGGTTCCGGCCCGGTTCAGATAACCCAGGTAGGATTCTTGCAACGCCGGGGTCACCGCCTGGGGATCTTTGGTCTGGATGATGCTGAGCTGCATCCTTAAAGCGTTTTGCGCTTCAATCTGAGCCTCCCGGCTATTCCTGATGGCCTCGATCTCCCGGTCCAGGTCCTTGAGACCCTGCTGTACGGCTCTCGCCTGGTCGCCATACGTAGCCAGGTATTCCTGCACCTGGACCAGCGCCGGCTTCTCCAAGATGAGGCCCGCCTTCAGGGAGGCCACCGCAACCTGGAGACCGTCCAGTTCCTCCCTGGCGCGGGCCACCTGCTCAGCCGCGGCCACCAACCGGGCGTCCCACTCCTGGTTGTCCTCCTCCAGGCGGGTCATCCCCTTGGTAAAACCGCGGGTCAGGGCTTGGGGCGAGACCGCCTCCCTCTCGGGCTGTACCGTTGGGACTGCCTGGCCTCGAGCCGGTCCGGCCCCCATCAGACACCCAACCAGGAATATAGCCAGCATCAGCCGATATGCAGAACCTGTTAAGGACATGGGAACTCCGGGAATTTTTGCTTCATGCTTAAATATTAAGGTAAATGGCCTGATTGCACAACTAGGGGGCCGCGGCGTGGCCGGCCCTCCGGAGCCTTTGGGGCAGATCATTGCCCGCCTTTCCTCCTGTTGCCCCGCCTCGGGATTCCCCGGTTGACAGAAAGTTTTTCCTGGCTTACATTAGTTTTACCTCAGTTAGGTGAGGCTCCTGCATAAAAACAGGCCACTGCCCGGAAACGTCGAGAGACGCCAACGGGCCGAACAGGTATTACCGGATTAAGGTTCTACTTAATGTGGCTGAGTAAATCGACTCTACGTTATGCAGTGCCGAAGCTCCACAAGTGAGGGAGGTCGGATGAATCAAGTCCTGTCGAGGGCCTTCCACCAACATGGAAAGGCCTTTTTTGTTGCCTGCCGGCCTCGAGGGAGGAAGACCCATGGATAAAGTCCGGGTATTGGGCGAATATTTTTTCAGTCAGATCCGGAGAAAACCCATCCGAGACCACCAGGGCCTGCAAGTGGGAGAGTTGCGGGATCTGGCCATTCGCTGGGAGGGAGAAACTCCGAGGGTTACCGGCATCAAATATGCCAAGGGGGTGCCGCGCCTCATTCCCATAGAACAACTGGCCCGGATCGACGACGACCATCTGAGCCTGCGCGGAAAGATGACCGAAGAAATCACGGTGGCCACCCACCCCGACGAGATCTACATGGGCAAATGGATCATGGACAAGCAGATCATCGACCTGAAGGGGTCCAAAGTGGTGCGGGTCAATGACATCAAGCTGGTCTGGATCCAGCGGGGCGAACAACGCTATATGGTCCCCACCGCGGTGGATATCGGCTTGCGGGGCCTGGCCCGGCGGCTCGGGGTGGAGTTTCTGTTCCGCCGGATGGAAAACCACTTTGTCTGGTGGGAATTTATTCAGCATCTGGAAGAGAAGACCGCCAACCTCAGGCTTAGGGGCGAGAAGCAGCAACTGGACCAGCTCCATCCCGCCGACCTGGCCGAGATCATCGAGGACCTGGACTATAAGAAGCGGGCCGACTTCATCGAAGACCTGGACGTGGAAGTGGCGGCCGAGGCCTTCGCCGAAATGGAACTGGATACCCAGATCGAAATCCTGGAACACATGGACAGCCAGCAGGCCTCCGACCTTTTGGAAGAAATGGCTCCGGACGAAGCCGCCGATCTGTTGGGGGAACTGCCGGAAGAGAAATCCGATGAGCTGTTGAATCTGATGGAACCGGAAGAGGCCCAGGAAGTGCGGGAGCTCATGGTTTACGAAGAGGGCACCGCCGGGGCTTTGATGACCACCGAATATATCGGGCTCTCACCGGAGATCACGGCCGCGGAGGCCATCAGGCAATTGCGCACCCTCGCGGCGGAAGCCGAGACCATTTATTATCTGTATATCGTGAAGGAAGATGAGACCCTGATCGGGGTCATGTCCCTGCGGGACCTCATCATGGGCGAACCCGAGACGAAGCTTGAGGACCTCATGCAGACCCGGATTTTTTCGGTCTCCCCCGAGGATTCCGACCGGGAAGTCGCGGATATCGTCAACAAGTACAATCTGCTGGCGATTCCGGTAGTCGATGACCACCTCACGATGCTGGGCATCATCACGGTGGATGATGTCCTGGAGATGCTCATTCCCGACCGCGGCAGCCTGGAAACCTTCGCGAATTTATTTGTCAGCAAGCGCGCCATGAAGTGAGGTGGTCCTTGAAGAATCCAGTTTTCCGGCGTCTCTTCCTCTTTCTGGCGATTATGGGGCCGGGCATCATCACCTCCAACGTGGACAACGATGCCGGCGGCATTACTACCTATTCCGTGGCCGGCGCCGCGCTCGGGTACAAAATTCTCTGGCTCTTCCTCCCCATGATCGTGGCCCTGGTGGTTATTCAGGAGATGTGTACCCGGATGGGCGCGGTCACCGGCAAGGGGCTGGCGGACCTGATCCGGGAGCGCTTCGGCGTCAGGATCACCTTTTACGCCATGGCGGGACTGCTCTTGGGCAACCTGGGCAACATCATGAGTGAATTTGCCGGGGTGGCGGCCAGCATGGAACTGTTCGGGATGAGCAAGTACCTGTCGTTGCCCCTGGCGGCTCTGTTCATCTGGTGGCTGGTGCTCCGCTGGTCGTACAAGGTGGTGGAACGGGTCTTTTTGGCCGCCTGCCTCGTTTATTTCTCCTATATCTTTTCCGGTTACCTGGCTCATCCCGACTGGGGCATGGTAGCCAAGGAATTGGTAATCCCCAGCTTTTCTTTCGACAGCTCCTATGTGGTGATTGTCGTCGGCCTCATCGGCACCACCATCGCCCCCTGGATGCAGTTCTACATCCAGTCGGCGACGGTGGAAAAGGGCATTACCGTGAAAGACTATACTTATACGA
>JBAZKX010000030.1:0-11599 GCA_041650575.1 Desulfobaccales bacterium | reverse complement strand
GTCTTGGCTTCCTGGTAGAAGGTGGGCCTGAGTTCCATGGCCCGTTGGAAGCATTTGGCCGCATCTTCGTAGTGGCCGTCCATGAAATAGTGCACCCCGATATTATTATAGGCCTGGGCCTCGTCCCCGGACTTCATGAAGGCCTCAAGGGCCTGAGGATACTGCTTCTGGGCCGCCAGGGCCATCCCCAAGGAATTATTAACATTTTTGTTCTGGGGGGCCAGGGTCTGAGCCTGCTTGAGGGTGGCGGTGGCCTGGCGATAGTCCTTAATTTTCATATAGGCCTGGGACAGGGCGAGCAGGGTGGAGACCTGACGGGGATTCAGCGCCGACGCCGCTTTCAGCTCAAAGATGGCTCGCTCCGGCCGGCCGGACTCCAGGAAGGTGACTCCCAAAAGATGGTGGGTTTTGGGGCGATTGGTATCCTGGGCCAACACGTACTGGAATTCATCCACGGCCAGGGGATACTCTTTCTTTTGCAGGAGCACCAGGCCCAAGGCTTCATGGGCCTGAAGCATCTTCGGCTGCTGCACCAGGACCGCGGCCAGCTCTTTTTGGGCGGCATCCAGCTTGCCGGACATGAGAAAAATAACCCCCACTTTGTAGCGCAGATCAGTGCGCTCCGGGTGGTCCTTCAGGATCTGGAGGTAATTCACCAGCGAGTTTTCGAAGTTCCGGTTTTGCAGGGCTAAATCACCCAGAGACTCCAGGTGGTCTTTGGGTAACGACTCCGGCTCGGTGGGTTTCTGGGTGGGCCAGGGGTTATGGAAGGACTCGAGTTTGGAGGTTTCCTCCGGGGTCAGCCCCCGCACCGCGGGCGGCGGGGTCTTCTTGGCGCACTGGCACAAGCACAACGGCATGGCGAGGACCAAGGCCGCGGCCAGCAACCGTTGGACCGAAGGCCGGCGCGCCATCATCCCTCTCCCGCGGCGGCCAGACGCGCCATCAGGGGAGAGCGCCCCAGGAGATCGGCCCCCAGAAGGATCTTGACCGCGACATCAGGCTTAAGCTTCAGGCTCGGTGAAAGCGTTGCGCCGGGGAAAATCGTCCTGCCCAGGGTCTGGGCGACCCTTTCGGCGCCCGGCCGATAGTAGATGATGGTCCGGTCGGCGCCGAAATCGATGTGATTGCCGATTTTAGCCACCGTGAAGCCCTCCCGGCTGAGCAGGGAGCGCGTCTCACGAGCCAGGTTGTGGCTGCGGGTGCCGTTCCGCACTTCGATGGCGGTATCCACCAGCTCGGCGCAGGTCAGGTGGGCCGGAGCCGGGCGGGGCGAAGCGCTTAAAGCCGGAGCCGGCGGCCGGGGTGGCGGGGACTGGGCGGCCGGGGCGGCGGCTGGAGATGGGAGTGGTGGCTTCGGGGCCGCCGGGTGGGCCGGCGCCCGAGGGGCGGCGGCCGGGGTGGACTGCCGGTTGGAAACGGCTGCAATCGGGGCGGGCGCGGCCACCGGCGGCGGCGCGAGAGGCCGCGTCAAGGCCGCGGACCTGACCGGAGGCGAGGCCGCGCGCTCCGGCGTGGGGGGCCCAGACTTTTCCGCCTGGGCATACACGGGCGCCTCTGTCATCCCCAGAGCCGCCAGGGCCTGGCCCAGCTTGTGGCCGGCGGCCGCCTCACCTTCGGCTTCCTGCCAGAGCCGGCGGGCCTCCGCCAGGCGGCCGAGGCGGCAGTACAGCAGGCCCAGGTTGTTTCGGGCCGCGGCATTTTGGGGGTCCCGGGCCAGGGTCCGGCGAAAGCAGGTCTCAGCCTCGGACCAGCGGCCCTGGAGGTAGTACGAAAAGCACAAATTATTGGCCAGGATGGGCTGGGCGTCGTGCCGGGCCAGGGCTTCCCGGTAGAGCTGCCGGGCTGCCTCGAACTCCCGCAGCTCTTCATAGTATTGGGCCAGGACATCCACGAGGGCGAGATTGTCGGGGTCTTGGCGGCGGGCCTGCTCCAATTCCGCGAGGGCCAATTCGGGCCGCCCCATCAATTTGTAATAGTGGGCATTGCGCCGCAGCCGGTCTAATTCTCCGGGGGACTGGCGCAGATTGGCGGCAAAGGAACTATCCGTCCGGTCGTAACCCGAGGTGCTGCAGCCGACCCCTCCCATGGACAAGGCGCCGCAGAGGGCCAGCACTGCCAATCCGGCCAAGACATACCGGCAGCCGGAGCGGCGAAGGCGCGCCCTCTTCTCAAGCATTTTGGAAGATCCAGCCCCTGCCATAAATTTTGATCCCCCCGGCGATGCCTCCCGCGCGGTTCATTGTGACAGCTTCATTTCCAGGGACTTCTTCTCTTCGGCCTTGAAGCTCTTGTTGTATTTCTCCATCTCGTTGGCCGCGGCCTGGGGGCTGAGGCCCGCCGCGGGCTGCGGCGCAAACCCGGCCTGAGGATTGACGACCTGCTGGGCCATGTTGTGGCGCACCGCATGGCCGAAATCCTGCTCCAGGGCGCTGGGCGGGTAACACCCCGCCAGCCACAAGAGCGCCACCCCCAAGGCCAGGTGGCCCCTGACCCGCCGGGAGCCCGTGTTCTTGTTGTCCATGCCTGTCAACCTCCTGCCGCCGGCGCCGGTCCGGCCGGTCGCTAATTCAGGGTCTGATGGCCGAAGCCCGCCGGCAGCGGCGCCGCGGGGGCCGGCGCCGGGGACGCCACCGGCTGCGGCCGGCCCTGATCCCGCCCCAACAGGTAGGTATCAATATCGTTGGGCTCGATAAACTTGTCATCAGGCAGCCGGGCCTGTCCCGGAGCCATGGGCCGCACCAGGCTCGGGGTCACCAGGGTCACCAGCTCCGTCTCGTTCTTCTGGTAGTCGGTGGACCGGAACAGCACCCCCAGCACCGGGATATCCCCCAGCACCGGAAACTTGTTGATGATGCTCCGGGAAGTGTCCTGCAACAGCCCGGCGATGGCGAAGGTCTGCCCGTCTTTGACCTCGATCTGGGTGCTCATCTCCCGGCTACGGAGGCCCGGCACCGTGAAGCCGCCGGTCTGAATCCCCAGGGTGAAATCCAGCTCGCTCACCAGGGGGTGTACCTTCATGCCGATCTTGTTGTCGCTCAGCACCGTGGGGGTGAATTCCAGCTGCACCCCGAACTTCTTGTATTCGATGGTGATGGTGGCGGCCCCGCCGATGCCGCTCTGGGGCACCGGGATGGGGAACTCGCCCCCGGCCAGGAAGGAGGCCTTCTGGCCGCTGGTGGTCACCAGGTTGGGTTCCGCCAGCAGCCGCCCCAGGTTTTTTTGCTTCAAGAGGTCCAGGAAGACGGTCCAGAGAGCGCCGGCCGCGGTCCAGCCCCCCATGGCCGTGAGCGCGGTGCTGAGGCCCTGGGTGAAGACGGTGCCCGGCGCCGCGGCGTTGCCGCCGAAGCTGCGCACCAGGGAGCTGACCGGAGCCAGGTTGTTGAGCTGGTTGACGCCGAAATTGCCGCCCGGGGCCAGCCCGTTGAAGTTGACCCCGATGCGCTCGGCAATGGCCCGGTTAATCTCGGCCATCCGCACCGCCAGCATCACCTGCTGCACCCCGCCCACGTGCAGGAGATTGACCACCTTGTCCCGCTTGCCGCCGGCATAGGGTAGGGCCAGGGACAGGGCGGTTTCCTGGGCCACCGGCCCGGAGACCTCCCCGGACAGGACGACGGAATCCCCCGCGGCCTCCACCCCGATCTTTTCCGCGGGCAGGATCTGGTGGAGCTTTTCCTTCAGCAGGGTCAGATCCGCCTCCACCGTCACCGTGGCCGAAGTGAAGCGGCCTTTGCCCCACATGCTGACGTTGGTCACGCCCGGGGCCAGGCCGTTGATATAGATCTCCCGTTCCGAAATGAGAATGAGGTCGGCGATGTCCGGGTCGGCCACCGAAATGCGGCTCAGGGAAAACGCGGTGCGCAGCACCTTGGAGTGCCCCGCCTTCAGCCGCACCACCTGGGTGATCTCCTGCTGGTTCACCCGGTCCAACAGGTTCGCCCCCCAGACCGGGCCGCAGGTTAACAAGAGGACCAGGGTCAGCGTCCAACCGAGCCAACTGAGGTTTCGGGCTAGCCTGGCCAATGCGGTCTCCCCTTCTTCGGCTGGATGGTTTTTCAAAATTATTGAAGATCCTCTACAACTAAAACATAACATTGTATTTTTGCTACTTTAGTATGTGCATTATTTTTGTCAACTTAAATCTTTGTAGAGATGTAGCAAAATCAATAAAGAGGCAAGATTATTTTAAAATTTGCATAAATGTTGTAGCCCCGTGTCCCAAGGTTGTGGTGTTTCGTAAGCCCGAGGGATTGGCAATGATGAATAATCCTCCGTGGTGATGGTTGCGGCGACGAAAGGGGAGGAGATTAATTCCAGACCGCGGCTCGATGTTACAAAATAACTCAAGAAATGAAAATATATCGGATTTCAGAGAAAAAATTTACAGCCCCATGAAGACCCCGTCATGTCGCACAATAATAAGTCAGAAAGTTGCAGCAATACAACAGTCAAATTAAGTAATGAGTTTTACCGGAAGAAAAGCCTGCAGATCTGCTTTGGGGTTGTTTTTCCTCCCGGGGAGGAGGGGCGAAGAGGCCTTGGGCGCGGCTTGAAGAGGCGGGGCCAAAACAGGTTACGATTGTCCAAATATCAGGCGCATTGCCGGTTAGAGGCTGGATTGATTTTTTCACGCCAGGCTTTTTCATGAAATAATTTTAAAAATTATCCAAATAATCTCAATCGCGGGGGTGTCGCCGGGGCTAAAAGGTGGACTGATGGCCCTGATTGTAATATAATATGCAGTCTATGGACGCCGGTAAATCAGTGATGCCGCCCAGCCTGCGGTTGGCTCTGGCGCTCGGCTTAGCCGGGTGCCTGGTGCTGTTCTTTTCCGGCAGTCTTGGAGAGCGGGATCGCGCCGGAGGCGACCGGGGCGTTTACTCCCGGCTGGCCAACCCCGGGGCCGGACCCGCCGGTGCGGCCGATCAGGCTGCCGGGCCGGCAACCCTCTCTCCGGGTTCCGAAGCTGAGCAAGCCGGGAGCCAGCCGCCGGCGGCCGGGCCCGGCAATGGTTGGTCCCCCCGGGCCCCTGCCCGGGTGGTCAACCTGGCCAGGCTCAAAGAGCTGGAGGCGGTAATCAAGAAATACGCCGAGCAATATGGCGTGGATGAAGACCTGGTCTGGGCTGTGGTTCGCCAGGAGTCCGGGTTTAATCCGTCGGCGGTGTCTCCCAAGGGAGCCATGGGATTGATGCAGTTAATGCCGGGAACCGCGGCCCAGTTGGGGGTTTCGGACCCCTTTGATGTGGAGCAGAACATTGCCGGCGGCATCAAATACCTGGACCACTGCCTCAACCGCTTTAACCAGGATGTTACCCTGGCGTTGGCCGCCTACAACGCCGGCCCTGATAATGTGGTTAAATATCAGGGGTGCCCGCCGTTTCCCGAGACGCGCCATTATGTGGCCAGCATTCTGCAGGCCTATGCGGGAGAGGCCAGGCGCGACGACCTCAGACTCGCCAGCTTGTATGTCCCGGTGGAAGAAGATATTCCTGCCGCCGTCCAACCGACCGGGTTGCCCTGGAGGGTTCCCCTGCCCAGATGGAAGGTTGTGACCCCCAAGTGTAAAATCGAGAGTCCTCATTGGAAAGTGTCCGTCCGGCCTTTCTGATCCCTAGCGAAGTTTCCCGCCCTGATGAGGGGACTTTTTTCTCCCCCGGAAACCCCTATAATTTTTAGCCCGAATGTGGTATGACAAAAAAAACTTTTCCCAAAGGTTAGGCAAACTTATGAAGAAAAAGCCTTTTGCCCTGCGGAATATCGCGGTCTGGGTAATGGTGTTGTTGGTGACGGTCTCTTTGTGCGCGTGCAGCAGCATGGAAGAGAAACGGGACAAGTTCTTCGCTTCCGGGAAAAACTTGTACGAGAAGGGAGATTTTGTCCGGGCGAGCCTGGAATTTCAGAATGCCTTGCAGATTGACCCCAAATTCGCCAACGCTTACCTGTGGTTGGGAAAAACCCAGCTCAGATCGCAGAATCCCCGGAACGCTTACGGGTCTTTGAGCAAAGCCGTGGAGCTCGATCCTAGCCTCACGGAGGCCCAGATCCTGTTGGGGGACATTCTCCTGGCAGCCCGGCAGGTGGAAAAGGCCCAGGAAAAGGCTGAGATTGCTTTAAAGCAAGAGCCGAAAAATCCTGATGCCTTGATGTTGGCCGCCTCTTTGGCCGCGGTCGGCAAAAAGCCCCAGAAGGCTCTGGAGATCTTGGCTCAGGTGCGTCAGGTGGACCCTGCCAAGACCTCGGTCTATCTGATGGAGGCCTCCATCTTCATCAAGGAGAAGAAACCCGAAGAAGCCGCGGCCAGCCTGGAGGCAGGCATTAAGGCCAACCCTAAAGCCATAAATCTGTACGTAGTCAGGGGTAATCTCGCCGACCAGCAAAAGCAGTTCGATCTCGGTGAGTCCTTTCTGCTGAAGGCCCTGGCCCTGGAACCCAAGAATTTCAAGTTGCAGGCTGAAATGGTGAGGCATTACAGTCTGGCCGAGCAATGGAATAAAGCCGAGGAGTCGCTTCACAAGTACGTCAGCCTGGAGCCGGAGAATGAAAATCCGGTCATCATGCTGGCTCGCTTCCTGGTCAGCCAGGGACGGCGCCAGGAAGCTGAAAAGACTTTGACGGATTTTATCAAGGCGCATCCCAATAATTATCCGGCCCGCTTCAGCCTGGCAGAATTTTATTTGGCCCAAAGGAAGCAAGGGCCGGCCGAGAAGGTCCTGGAAGAAATCATCAAACTGGATCCTGACGGCCCCAAAGGGGTTAAGGCCAAAGACGACCTGGCTCGCCTGAAATTGACCCAGGGCCATCTGGTTGAGGCTGAGAAACTGGCCAACGAAGTCCTGAAGGATCACCCCAAGGACATGGGGGCCATTGAAATCCGGGGAATCATCGCCTTAAACAAGAAAGACGGCTTGACCGCGGTAAACAGTTTCCGGCTGCTGAGCCAGGACCAGCCCCAAAACCCTCAGGCCTTACTGCTCCTGGCCAGGGCTTATATGTTGAATAAGGAACCGGAACAGGCCAAAGAAACCGCCAAGAAGGCGCTGCTGATCAAGCCGGATTTTGTGGATGCCAGGAAATTCCTGTATGGCATGTATCTCGAGGCTAAGGATTATGACGGCGCCATCAATACGATCCAGGGGTACCTGAGATTAAATGAGAAGGATATGTTCAATCTGATCGCCCTGGGGGACATCTATGTCCTGAAAGGGGATTATGCTCAGGCCGGGGCTACCTTCCAGAAGCTTATCAAGCAGGACCCCAAGAAACCCCAAGGCTATTATCAAATGGCCCTTCTTAGTTTAAAGACCAAAAAGCCCGACGAAGCGCTCAAATACGCGGACAAGGCATTACAGGAGCAGCCCGATTTCCAGCCCGCGTTGCAACTCATGGTGGCCATCTACCATGATCAAAAGCAACCCGATAAGGCCCTGGCGGCAGTACGCCAGACCCTGGCTCGCAGTCCCAAAAATCCGAATTTGCAGCAAATGTTGGGTGAGATGTACTTGATCCAAAAGCAGCCCCAGGCCGCCCTCGCTCCCCTGGAAGAAGCCCTGAGGCTGAATCCCCGGCAAGTATCTTCCCTGCGGCTGCTATCCCTGGCTTACCAACAGATGCCGGATTCGGAGAAGGCGGTGCAGCAACTGGAGGCGAAAGTAGCCGATCCCAAGGCCTCCCCCCTCTTCGCCCTGGTCTTGGCCTCAGTCTATGAGGGGCAGAAAAAATATGACAAGGCCATTGATCTCTATAACAGCCTGTTGGCCCGCAATCTGTTTACTTCCCTGGCGCGGAACAACCTGGCGTACCTGATGGCGGAACATCAGCCCACCCCGGAAAATCTCAAGCGGGCCCAGAAGCTGGTGGCTGATTCCCTGGAAGACAATCCCGACGAACCCAGCTTCCTGGACACCATGGGCTGGGTCTTGTGTAAAGAGGGAAATTACGTCGAGGCCAAGACTTACCTGGAAAAGGCCCTGGAACATGCTTCCAAGCAACCCTCCATGCTGTATCATTTAGGGTGGTGCGACGCCAAATTAGGGGACACGGCCGCGGCCCGGAATGCTCTACAAAAGGCGCTGGAAAGCAAAAGCAATTTTCCTGAGAAAGATGCGGCCCAGAAGCTGCTGGACAGCCTCCCGGCCGCCGAGAAAAAGTAAGGCCCTGATGCTTGCCGGAATTGACCTCTGCCGTTCAACCGACGGAGGTCTCCGGTAACCGGCGGTCAGGTTGGCAAAGCGAGACCACCACACTCACTTCAAGAGAGCAGGACAGCGCGCTGAAGTCCGGGGCCGTTGATAAGGAGAGTTGCATGGATGCCTCAAACATTCCCATCTACGGCGTAATTCTGGCCGGGGGGTGGGGAACCCGATTTTGGCCTCTGAGCCGCTCCCAATATCCCAAGCAGGTCGTGCGCCTGTTGGGTTCCGAATCCATGCTGCAAGCCACCGTCGAACGCCTGCTGCCACGGATTCCCCCGGAGCGGCTGGCGGTAGTGACCAATGCTTCTCAGGCCGAGCTCATTCATCAGGAACTGCATAGCAAGAACTGGGACAGAGTCCGCATCTGGATTGAACCTCAGGGGCGCAATACCGCGGCCGCCGTGGGTCTGGCGGCCCACTTCCTGGGGAAGGAGGTCGAGGACGCCGTCATGGCGGTATTCCCGGCCGATCATTTCATCCAGGATCGGGCCGGACTGCTAAAGGCCCTGGACCTGGGCGCGGCCTGGGCCCAGGCCGGCTACCTGGTGACCTTCGGCATACCCCCCAGCCGTCCGGAGACCGGCTACGGCTATATCAAGCAAGGATCGCCCCTGGATGAGTTGGGCAGAGCTTACCGGGCCGGCCGCTTCATCGAGAAGCCCCCGCTGGCCCAGGCCCGGGAATTCCTGCGCGAAGGGGGTTATTATTGGAATAGCGGCATCTTTTTATTCCGCGGGGATGTCTTGATGGAAGCCTTCTCCCGCTACTTGCCGGAGTTGCATCGGGAACTGGGCCGGCTCAGGGCCAAGGACAACCAGGCAACCCTGGAAGAGGTTTACGGGAACCTGCCCAGCATCTCTCTGGATCACGGCATCCTGGAGAAGGCCGATAACGTGGCGGTGGTGCCGGTGGAGATGGGCTGGAATGACGTGGGGACCTGGGAAGCCCTGCACGAGCTTTTTCCCCGGGATGAACGCGGGAACGTGACTATAGGCCGGGTACTGGACCAGGGCAGCCGGGACTGCATTTTGTTTGCGCAAAGCCGCCTGGTGGCCACCATCGGCCTGGAACGCACCATCGTGGTGGATACGCCGGATGCCACTCTGGTCTGCCATCGAGATCGATCCCAGGAAGTCAAAGACCTGGTAACGGAACTGCACCGGCAACAGATGGTGGAGTCGGTGCAGCACACCACGGTGGAGCGTCCCTGGGGCCGCTATACGCTTACGGACGAAGGGCCGGGTTTCAAGGTCAAGCGGATCGTGGTGGACCCGGGCAAGAAGCTCAGCCTCCAGCTACACCAGCACCGGGCGGAACACTGGGTGGTGGTTTCGGGCACGGCCCGGGTCACCATCGGTCAGAGCATCACCATGGTGGCCAGCAACCAGAGCGTTTACATTCCGCCCAAGACCCCGCATCGCCTGGAAAATCCCACGGTGGAGCCGTTACAGATCGTTGAGGTCCAGACGGGAGGCTATCTGGAAGAAGACGATATCCAACGCCTGGAGGATGATTACTGGCGGCCCGACCAGGCCTAGAAGCATGACAAAACTCCAGCTTAGCAAAATATTTCATGGAATTTTCATCAGGTTGTGTATCACAAAAAGGTGTCCCCAAGCAGAGCTTGGGGGAAAATTTGCGTTCCCAAGCTGGAGCTTGGGAACGAGAAAAAATCCTCTTCAGGGATGAAGCGATGGTATTCAAACCTGAGATGAAAGGCAGGGCATTATGGGGCAGGTTAAGAAGGCCCTGGTTACAGGGATAACCGGACAGGACGGCAGCTATCTGGCCGAGTTCCTCCTGGGCAAGGGCTATGAAGTGCATGGCCTGGTACGCCGGTCCAGCACCTTTAATACCAGGCGCATCGACCATTTGTACGTGGACCCGCATGAAACCGGGGCCCGGTTTTTTCTCCATTATGGGGATTTGAGCGACTCCGGACAACTCAGCCATCTGATCTATAATCTGCAGCCGGATGAAATCTACCATCTGGCCGCCCAGAGTCATGTGCGGGTCAGCTTCGACATGCCCGAATTCACCGGGGATGTGACCGGTCTGGGGGTGACCAGGCTGTTGGAGGCCATACGCCGCAGCGGCATCAAGACCCGGTTTTACCAGGCTTCCTCCAGCGAACTGTTCGGGGCCTCGCCGCCGCCCCAGAATGAAGAGACCCTCATGAGCCCCCGGAGTCCCTATGCCGCGGCCAAGCTCTACGGCTATTGGATGGTGCGCAACTACCGGGAAGGCTATGGCCTCTTCGCCGCCAACGGCATCCTCTTCAACCATGAATCACCCCGCCGGGGAGAGACCTTCGTAACCCGGAAGATTACCCGGGCGGTGGCCCGGATCAAATTCGGCCTCCAGAAGAAACTCTACCTGGGCAACCTGGAAGCCCGGCGGGATTGGGGTTATGCCCCGGACTACGTCGAGGCCATGTGGCTCATGCTGCAGCAGGACGCGCCGGAAGATTTCGTGATCGCCACCGGAGAGGCCCATTCGGTACGGGAATTCCTGGAAGAGGCCTTTACCCATGTGGATCTGGACTGGCGGGAATACGTGGAGATTGACCCGAAGTACTTCCGGCCCACGGAGGTGGATTTTTTAATGGGAGACCCGGACAAGGCCCGGCGCCTCCTGGGTTGGCAGCCGCGGGTCAACTTTCAGGGTTTGGTGCGCCTCATGGTGGATGCCGACCTCCAGGCCCTGATGGATCTGCGCCAGTGTCAGGACGTGATTGAGCGCCTGCGCCATGAACATCGCATAAGCCCCGGGGAGCGCGGCGACTTGCCGCGTTAGCCGGAGGAGAGCCCTCCCCGCGCTACCGGCTGGGAAAGAGAAGAACAAAGCATGATGGAACCGGATGCCAAAATCTACGTGGCCGGACACCAGGGCTTGGTGGGCGGCGCCATCTGGCGGCGCCTGGAAGCCGCCGGGTTCGGCAACCTGGCGGGCCGCAGCCTGGAGGAATTAGACCTGCGGGATCAGGCCGCGGTGACCGCCTTCTTTGATCGGGAGCGCCCGGATTACGTCTTCCTGGCGGCCGCCAGGGTGGGGGGGATCAGGGCCAATAATACCTTCCCGGCGGAATTTATCTACGACAACCTGATGATCGAGGCCAACCTCATTCACCAGGCCTATCGGCATCAGGTCAAAAAGCTCCTGTTCCTGGGGAGTTCCTGCATTTATCCCAAGCTCTGTCCTCAGCCCATGAAGGAAGAGTATCTCCTGGACGGCAAGCTGGAACCCACCAACGAGCCCTACGCGGTGGCGAAAATCGCCGGCATCAAGATGTGCCAGTCCTACAACCGGCAGTACGGCGCCAACTTTATTTCGGTGATGCCCACCAATCTTTACGGGCCGGGAGACAATTTTGACCTGCTGGACTCCCACGTCATCCCCGCC
>JBAZKX010000029.1:0-12149 GCA_041650575.1 Desulfobaccales bacterium | reverse complement strand
CCGCAAGTCAGAGGCGAACTCCCGGCGCATCCCGGCGACGGTGGCTTTGAGGTGATGGAGAGAAGCCTGACGGTCGGCCCTGGTCTTCCGGGCCATATCGGCGTGCTCCCGCCGGAAGGTGTTTCTCAGGGCAACCACATTATGGGCCAGGTGTTTGACAAAGGCGCGGCGGTCGGCCTTGGTCTTGCGGGCCATATCCAGGCGGGCTTTACGAAAATTGCCCGTCAAGGCCGCCACCTGGTGAGTCAAGTCTTGGACGAAGGTGTGGCGGGCGCTGCGCAGGGCAACGATTTCACCGCACAGCCTGGTCATATCTTCGGTTAAGGGACTCATGTAATTCTCCTTTCAATCGCCAAAAGGATGGTTGATCGGGCCGCCCTCAGAGCCCCGGGTGAACCGGGATCGGGCTCCCGGAAACTCCGGCCGGGCAGGACAGGGGCCCGCCCCATCCGGCCGGATCAGCTAGGTCGCCAGGAGGCCTTAGGCAGGCGCCGCAGCGCTGGCCGTCAGACCGATGGCTTCGGCGTACTTCAGATAGGTCTCGACGGAGGCGATGACCACGCGGGCTTCTATGGACAGCAACTCGATGCCGACGAGTGCCACCTTGACCCAGGCATCAATGACAATGCCTTTATCCAGGATGCGATCGACAACTTCGGCCAGACTGGAAGAATCGGTAGATTTCTGCACTTTAGCCATGGTGTATCTCCTTTGAGTTGTGATAGTTGGGATTGGATCCCACAAGCGTTAGAGGGTTACTTGCCGGCCCAAGCCTTCCGGGCCCCCTGGAGGTCCGCGGCGAACTCTTGTCGCAGGCCGGCTACGGTCTTTTTCAGGTGATTGACGGCCGCCCGCCTCTCGGCTTTGGTTTTTCGGGCCATATCCAAGCGGGCGCGGCGAAAATTGGCCTTCAGGGTAGCAACGTTGTGGCTCAGGTCTTTCACAAACCCATGCCGGGCGCTACGCATTGACACGATCTCGCCACACAACCGGGTCATTTCTTCAGTTAAGCGACCCATGAGGTCTCCTTTGTTTCCGTAGTTGTCGGACCATCCGGGGCGCCCGCTTCCTCTGGAGGAAGTGTGGGCTGGTTGGTAACCCTATCCGGGGGGTAAGAATTTGCCCCCCGGAAAGAGCACCAATCCCCAGATCGACCTTACGCCGGAGCCGCGGCGCTGGCGGTCAGGCCAATGGCCTCAGCGTATTTCAGATAGGTTTCCACCGAAGCGATGACCACCCGGGCCTCCACGGAGAGCAGCTCGATGCCGACGAGTGCTACCTTGACCCAGGCGTCGATCACGATGCCCTTATCCAAAATACGATCAACTACTTCCGCCAGGCTGGAGGAATCGGTAGATTTCTGAACCTTAGCCATGATGAACCTCCTTCATTCCCTTGGTAAATTTTTTTGAGAGAAGGCATGCCTGCCCTTTTAAATCCAAGAAGCGTGCCATGAGAAAAAAGCAAAATGTCATGAATAAGTATTTGATAAAACATACTAATATTATGTAAGGTTCGGCAGCCTCCGGCTTCTCAAGAACCGGGTCTATGGAAAGGATTCCAGAGTAGGGAATCTCATTCCTCATCTTTGGATGGCCTGGAGAATCTCTTCTTGGAGGAAGGGCTTGCTGATGAACCCGTGGATCAAGCCTTGGGACAGGGCCTTCTGAATGCTTAGATCGTCCCGGAAAAAATAGCCGGAGACCATGATAATCTTGATGTCGGGGTCCTGGAGGCGCAGGCTGCGGGCCAGTTCCAGGCCGTCCATGTCCTGGAGTTTGGCATCCAGGAAGACTAAGCGGAAGTGGTGTGCCTGCATCAAGTGGAGGGCTTCCTGACCGGTTAAGGCCTTGTGGGTGACATATCCGGATTTACTGAGGATATGCTCCAGAGCCCAGCACATGTCTGGTTCATCATCGACGATGAGGATAAATCCAGTGGAATCTGACATATTTGCCCCGGATAGCGGTTAAAGGATAGGCAAACTCACGGTAAAGGAGCTACCCCGGGCTGCCACACTGTCCACTTCAATGGTGCCGAAATGTTGCTTGATGATGGAATAGCAGATAGACAGACCCAGGCCGGTACCTTGTCCCACCGGCGCCGTGGTGTAAAAGGGGTCAAAGAGTTTATCCAGGTTTTCCTGGGGGATGCCCTGGCCGGTGTCGGAAATGTGCACGCTTACGGCCTCGGTGCTGTGATCCACGGCCACGGTGAGCGCCCCTCCCCCCGGCATGGCATTAATGGCATTGAGAAAGAGGTTCAAGAAGGCTTGGGGCAGGAGTCCTTCCATCCCCCTGATCCAGACGGGTTGGGAGGGAAGGTGAGACTTGATCTCAATATTTTGAATCATGGCCTGGTTGGCGACCAGGGACAGGGTCTGATGGAGGAGCGCTACCAGGTCCACCTTTCCCATGGCTGTGGTGGTGGAGGGGCGAGCAAAGCGTAGCAGATTTTCGATAATCAGGGAGGCCCGCTGGATGCCGGTGTGAATTTTGAGGGCGCACTCCTGCTGCATCTGGGGATCGAGATTCCCTTCCAGGATGAACTGGGCAGCACTGGAGCACACCGCCAGGGGATTACGAATTTCATGCGCAATGCCCCCCGCCATCACTCCCAGGGCGGCCAGT
The DNA here is from genome assembly GCA_041650575.1 of Desulfobaccales bacterium. Taxonomy (GTDB): domain Bacteria; phylum Desulfobacterota; class Desulfobaccia; order Desulfobaccales; family 0-14-0-80-60-11; genus 0-14-0-80-60-11. Next base: position 9,519 of record JBAZKX010000029.1, on the reverse strand, counting down.
TTTTGGGACTGGAGTAACTGGGCCTCAAACTTCCGGCGTTCGGTCAAATCCCGTCCCACCGCCACCATGCCGATGGTTTTGGAGAGATGATCTTTCATAGGGGAACAGACCCAGGAGACCTGAAGGGATTCGCCCGGTTTGGTCATGAGGTTCCATTCGGCCATCTGGGAGTCCTTGCCCAGCATCAGGCTGGAAAAGACTCGCTCCACTTCGGCCCGGTGGTCTTCTGCACAGAGGTCGTAAAATGCCCGGCCCCGCACTTCGGAGAACGTGAACCCGGAGAGCGTTTCCGCCGCGGCATTCCAAGTCAGGATGAGACCCTCGTTGTCGGTGGAGAGCACCAAATCCCGGGCGCTTTCCACCACACTGGCCAAATGGCGTTCCACCCGCCGGACTTCTTCACTCAACCGCACTTGCTCGGTGACATCATCCATAAGCAGCATCACCTGTTCCACCACTCCCCCCCAGGAGAATGGCAGGATGCGGTAGTAATAAATCCTAAGAGGGATGCCCGGGGCCCGATAGGTCAGGCGTTCCCCCAGAGTGGGCCGGTTATTGGCAAAGGCCTGGTGGATCCGCCCCGTAATGTTGACGTGATCCAGGATGATGGAAGGAAAGACCTGGTCGAGGCGCCTGCCGATGGTGTCATCGAGAGAACGCTGGTTTTTCTCGAGAAAGTTGCGATTTACCGAGACAATGCGCAGATCTCGGTCGATAAGCAGCACGGAGGAAGGGATGGTTTCCAGCAACATCTCGTAGAGTTTCTGGTAGCGCTGGGAAGCCTGGGGATCCATAGCCTGAGCTTTTTCCATATCTCCTCTGTTACAACTTGGGCCTCGGCGAGCCGGAAGAATGACTGGCCCTTGGTTTTGCCGAGCCGGAAGAATGGCCTATCCCCGAAGACTGAGTGCAGCCGGACCCATGTCCTCAGAGATGGCCCTTCACTACGAAATTATAAGGGGGCCAGGGGCCGCTCAGGAGCAGTCTGGCCTCCCGGAAGAATTCAAGACGCCGGAAGGCCTGGGTGAAAGACTCCACCAGACTTGCGGGTACGAGAAAATAGAGGGACAGCAACGGCAAGTGGGGGAGAGGCCCTTCAATTTTAGAATTCACGAACAACCCGGTGAAATGGGCGAGACACTGCTCCGCCAGCCTCTGCTGGACTTCGGTCCCCCGTTCCACGGCGGCGTAATGGGCCTGTCGGTTCAGGAGATAGGCGCACCCGGACTGAGCGCCGTAGGAGGCCGCCTCCGGAGCCGGCCTCAGGCCTCGGCTGATTTCTGGTTCGGGCGACTTCCCGGGTACCATGATGCGAATACCCATTTCGACGCAGCCAGATAATTCTTTAAGCAGGTCGTCATAGGCCGGACCATGGTCCTCGAGCACCCGGGCCACCTGCAATTCGTCCTCCAGGAGGCAACCATAACGCATGGGAATCACGGAACGTTGCCGATGGAAAAAGGCCACCACCCGGCCGTGGGCCTTGACATCGGCGAGATCCGGGGTCTGGGAGACGGCCGCAGTGTGGGACACCGCGGCGCTCAGGTCTCCCTGGGTTACCAGGAAGACGGGCTGGCGGCCCACGCCCGGCGGTGGTTCCGGCTCGACCGCCTCCCTGCGGCGACCGATGCAGTAAAGCAGACAGCTCATGGCGCGGCCTCCGCGGTCAGGGCAGGGGAGAAGCTATAAGGGGGCCATGGTCCGCTGCAATCCAGGACCAAGCCGGTTCTGGCCAGCCGGGCCCCGACCGCCTCGATCCGGGACTTAAAGTCCGGCACGGTATCCTTGGGGACCATGAAGGCCCAATTGAAGATCATCTCCTGGTACTGGCCCTCTCCGGCCACGGGGCGCACCTGGCGTTCCCTGAGATCAGCCACAAAATTCCGGAGTTCGCTCAACAGATTGTGGCAGACGGTGTTCAGCCAACGGCCGAGTTCCTGCTCCGCCTCACTCCGGAGACGGCTTTCCAGGAAATAACGGCGGCCCGGCGACAGCGACGCCAATTGTTCGCCCTCAACCGCCTGTTTTCGGGAATAGAACTCTTGTTTGGCCATGGGGCGATCCAGGAGGCCCTTGACGGCCCATTCTTCCTGGTTCGCCACCCGGGTCAGAAAACGGGCGATAGCCTCGTGATGGTCGAGCAACACCCGCTCCAATCGGCCCCAGGAGGAAAAGATGGTGCCGAACCGCAGCGGCAACACGGGAGACCGGCGCATCACGCTTTCCACCACGGCCTCATGACGGCAGGCCCGAGGCCCCACCCAGTCCAAGTCTTGGAGGCGTGAAGCCGCGTCCGGGCCGCAGAACTCGGCCAAGAGCACCGGACTCCAGATGGCGGCGATCTCGCCGATCCGGGTCAACAGCGGCGGCTGATGCCCGTTCAATCCGGCGACTTCTACGGTTTCCAGACCATCGGACCAGGCCAAACAGTAAAGGTAGAGCCCATGTATGGTTTCTGGCGATTCCATGAAAATATTCTCTCGGCAGGCACGACTACTTTAACCACGTATGATCCCAACTACCTCCAAGGCCGACGGCCCCTCCGGCCGTGAAGCAGGCCCACCCGGCCCTTTCTCCAGGAATGGGGCTGGTTTATCGCGTTGCCAAAAGTTTGTGCTTATGTCCCCTCATCCTAACCCTCTCCCCCAGGGGGGGAGAGGGGATGAGAGGAAGGAACTTTTGGCAATTGTAATAAGGCCGTTTTCAGCCCTGGGGCACCGACGCGACAGCTGCATCCAGATCCTCGGCGGTGATGAGCACCTTGGCCTTCTTGGTCCCCTTGCCGGCGACCACGGACCGGCGCACCGCGGCGAGCGCCGCCCGGTTGCACACTCCGGCGATCTCAGCGCCGCTAAAGCCCTCGGTCTTTTGGGCCAGGTCGGCCGGATTAATCCCCGGCGCTAGGGGTTTGCCCCGGAGATGGACCTGGAAGATTTCCCTGCGGTCCTCGGCGGTGGTCAAGGGAATTTCCACGATATCATCGAACCGACCCGGCCGGAGAACCGCGGGGTCCATGATGTCCAGGCGGTTGGTGGCTCCCAGGACCAAGACCCCCTTCAGCTCTTCGATGCCGTCGAGCTCGGCCAGAAATTGGCTAAGGACCCGTTCGGTAACGTGGGAATCGGAGGACCCCGCCCCTCGCATGGGCAACAGGGAATCGATCTCATCCAAAAAGATGATGCACGGCGCCGCCTGGCGGGCCTTCTTGAAGACCTCCCGAACGCCGCGCTCGGATTCGCCGACGTACTTGGACAACAGCGCCGGTCCCTTGACGGAGATGAAGTTCACCTGGCTCTCCGTGGCAATGGCCTTGGCCAGCAGGGTCTTGCCGCAGCCGGGGGAGCCGGCCAGGAGAATCCCCTTGGGGGGCTTGATCCCGGCTTCCTTGAAGATATGGGCATATTTCAGGGGCCATTCCACGGCCTCTTTGAGGCGTTCTTTGACCCCGCTGAGGCCGCCCACGTCCTGCCAGCGCACATCCGGGACCTCGACGAAGACCTCCCGGATGGCCGAGGCGTCCACCTCCCGCAAGGCCCCCAGGAAGTCATCCATGTAAACCTCAAGCTTGGCGAGCTGGTCATAGGGAATATTCGTCAGGGCAAAATCGATATCCGGCATGAGGCGGCGCAGGCAGATCATGGCCGCCTCCCGGCACAGGGCCTCAAGGTCGGCCCCCACAAAGCCGTGGGTGATTTCGGCCAGATGCTCGAGGTCCACGTCTTTGGCCAGAGGCATACCCCGGCTGTGGATCTCGAGGATCTGCTGGCGGCCACGGCGGTCGGGGATGGGAATGGCAATCTCCCGGTCGAAGCGGCCCGGCCGGCGCAGAGCCGGGTCCAGGGCGTTGGGGATATTGGTGGCCGCGATGACGATGACATTCTGGCGCTTGTTGAGGCCGTCCATCAAGGCCAGGAGCTGGGCCACCACTCGTTTTTCGACATCGCCCACCACCTGCTCCCGCCGAGGGGCGATGGCGTCCAGCTCATCCATAAAAATGATGCTGGGACCCTTGCGGGAAGCTTCCTCGAAAATCTTGCGCAGATGGGCCTCGGATTCACCATAGAACTTGTGCACGATCTCGGGGCCGCTTACCGAAAAGAAGTTGGCTTCGGTCTCCTGGGCGATGGTCCGGGCAATGAGGGTCTTGCCGCAGCCCGGAGGACCATGCAGCAGCACCCCTTTGGGCGCGTCGATGCCCAACCGTTCGAAGAGCTCGGGGTAGCGCAAAGGCAGCTCGATCATTTCCCGGATACGGTGAAGCTGAGACTTCAGGCCGCCGATATCCTCATAGGACACGGCCGAAGCCGGGCGACGGCCTTCTTCGGTCTGAGCCTTGCCGATCACCAGACTGGTGGTGGGATTGATGAGGACCGGCCCCTTGGGAGAGACGCTCTCCACCTTGAAATCGGCCCAGCGGGACCCGAAGAGGGTAGCCCGGATGCGGTCCCCCGCCACCACGGGAAGGCCGTCCAGGAGACTGCCGATGTATTTCAGGTCTCGCTCCTGGGGGGTGATATTCTTGGGGGTGAGCACGACCCGGTCGGCGCCCCGGCAGGTGATTTTCCGGACCTTGACTATTTCATCGATGCCGGCCCCGGCGTTCTCGCGGCTGAGACCGTCCAACTGGACCCGGGACTGTCCCCGCAGTTCCTTGTAGGCCGGCATAGCCTTGCACACCGTCTTCTTCTTGCCCTCCACCTCGACGATGTCCCCGATGGCAACCTGCAACTTCTCCAGGTCTTCAGGCCCCATGCGAACAAAGGCCCGGCCGACGTCTTTGCTCAGCCCCTCGGTAACCTTCAGCTTAAGGGTAATGTTTTCCGATTCTTTCATGTAGTTAAGCCTTGTCCTGATCTCCCGATGGATCGGTTATTTGAGGCACTTGATCTCTAAAATGCCGTTGTTGCAGGAAACCTGCATCTTTTCCCGGGGGTAGCTATGGGGCAGGAGGATCTCCTTACGATACTTCTTGTCGCCTTGAGCGGCAGAGAGGGTGAGAAGATCGTCCTTGACGTCGAGGCGCACATCCTCGACGCTGACTCCGGGGAGTTCCACCACCACCAGGGTGTGATCTTTTTCCTCGAAGATATCCACCACCGGTTCCCGGATTTCCTGGACCACGGTTTCCCCCGTTTTGTCGTCGCGGCGAAGATTGCCAAAAGGCTCCACCTTAATGCCTTTGTCGCCTTTGTCCCCCAGGCCCACCTTCACGGTGAAACCATACATACCTTTGATTTCCTTGCCTTCACCGCGAATTTCGCCGGATTTGGAGAGTTCTTCGCCTTTTTCGGCCAGATCTCCCAGTTTTTCCACGAGATCGGCCAGGCCCTTGAAGATGCCCCCGAAACCGAATCCCGCCTCCCCGCCTTTATCCCTTGGTTTTGTCATAATCCCCTCCTAGAATACCGATGCCGAACTGCTTGACTTTGGTGTGAATGGTCTTGTAATCGATGTGGAGCAGCCGGGCGGCCTTGGCCTTATTGCCCCGGGTGAATTTGAGCACTTGGATCAGGACCTCGCGTTCCACGGAGTCAACGCTACGGCGTACGATCTCCTTTAGAGGCATTTCCTGCCAGGGCATGCCCTGGACCCGGGGGGTAAAGGCCAGTCCCGGCACCGGAACCCGTTTGATATCCAGATGCTTTTCGGTAATCAGGTCCTCCGCCAGGAGGACAGCCCGCCGGATCGTGGAACGAAGCTGCCTGACATTGCCCGGCCAGTTATAGGAGAACAGCAGTTCCAGAGCCGTTTCGGAAAAATTTTTGACGTTTTTCTTCAGTTCTTGGTTGGTGATGTCCAGAAATCGTTTGGCCAGGTAAGGGATGTCTTCTTTCCGTTCCCGCAGCGGAGGCACGGTGATGGAGAATTCATTGAGCCGAAAATAAAGGTCCTGGCGCAGCAAACCCGCTTCCGCCAGGGCATGAAGTTCCTGGTTGGTGGCCGCCAGGAGACGGACATCAATAGGGACGAGAGTAGTGGCTCCCAGGCGGCAAATCATTCGGTCCTGCAAAGCGCGCAGGAGTTTGGGCTGGGCGTTAGGCGGGAGGTTGGAGATCTCATCCAGAAAGAGGGTTCCTCCCTTGGCGGCTTCGATTTTGCCCATTTTGTTGGTTTCGGCTCCGGTGAAGGCTCCTTTTTGGTAGCCGAAGAGTTCGCTTTCGATGAGGGTCTCAGGGATGGCCCCGCAATCCACCGGGACAAAGGCGCCCTGGGCGCGGGCGCTCCGTTGGTGGATAGCCCCGGCTATCAGTTCCTTGCCGGCGCCGGTCTCGCCCTGGATGACCACGCTGAAGTTGGATCGAGCCACCCGGTTGACTTCGCAGATGATGCGGCTAATGGCGCTGCTGGGTCCCATTTTGACCCTGAGGTCGTCATCGACGGGGATCTGCTTGAAGTTCCAGCGGGACCGCCGGCTGCGCTGGTCCAGGGCCCGGCGCACCACTCGGACAACGTTACGGTGTTCAAAAGGCTTGGACAGATAATCGTAAGCCCCGGCCTTGATGGCAGCCACCGACCCGGCAATATCGGCGTGTCCGGTGATGAGGACCACGGGGAGATCGCTATCCATGCTTTTGATCTCCCGCAGGACCTCCATGCCGTTCATGCCCGGCATCTTGAGGTCCAGGAGGAGAGTGTCGGGCATCTGCTGTTGGACCATGTTCAGGGCGGTCTCGCCATCATGAGCGATGTGGCAGGTGAAGCCCTCTTTTTTCATGAGGATGGACAACAGCATACAGATATCCTGGTCATCATCGACGATGAGTATGTGGTCTCCGTGGTGCTTCATGCCTTTCCTCTCATAAGTTGGGCCGCGGCAAGGGGTGGATCACCCGAATGTCCCGATCCAGATATTTTTCGACGGCGTGGAGCAGGCCCAAAAATAAAATGCCGGTTTCACCTGCTTTAAGGGTATCGTTGATCCGGCGGGCGATAAACTGATCGCGCTGGACGAGCAGGGCCGCGCTCAGGGCTCGTTGGTGGGACGCTGCGGCCGCCGGCCGCATGCCCCCGCCGGCCGTGAGGTGTTGCCGGGCCAAGTCGTATTCCTGCCGAAGGAGGTCAACCGATTCGGTGCCCATAAGGGCGGCGCCCCGAGTCATCAAACGCTGGAGGATGAGGTGGTTGCGACTGCCCTTTTGAGCCAGGTCCCGGACCAAATCAGCCTCCCGGCCGCACACGGGCAAGCCGTCCTGATAGAGACGGACCCGGTCATATGACAGGTTCAGAGGCTCGAGGGCTGCCTCGATCCGGGTCCAGACTTGATCGATGGCCTTGAGTTTGCGCTGCAAGCCCCGCTGTCCCGCCCGCAACAGGGTGGCCTGAGTGACCTGTCCGCCGAGATTGCCCATATCGGCCTGGGTATGGACGATAGGGAAGTAAATTAATGTCCGGCCAGCCGCCCGCGTCTCTGGGTCGGCAGAACTCCGCTTATCCGGGAAAAGACTCTCTGTCACCGTAACGCCGAACCTATCCGGGGCAGGTTCTCTGCTCCTGATCTTGCCGGGCCTGGCCCGGGAAATTATGATTCAGTGCCAAAATTTCAACTCTCCCCTCAAAAATGAGAAGGGAAAAAGAAGGACCTTTGGGCATGGTGATGCCGTTAGCTTCCATCCTCTGACTGGCTAAAAGCCGCGTAGAGGCAATGCTTCGCGGTCTTGGCCGGAGGGGATAGGAATCCTGAACTGAAAGTGCCGCCGGCGCCAAGACAATTACTCTATGCATCGGCTCTCTCGGCAATTTGCCTAAATATTTTTATGGAATTAAATCAATAAAAATAATTTAAGTAAGATTATCTGTGGGATAGCTTGGGGAAGGCCGAGGTTAGGAAGGATGAAGAGCAGATGTAGTAAGACCATCCGGGAAAACGGCAAGGCAGGGAGAAAAATTTGGGGTGCGGCCCCGCAGGGCAGGCAGGCGGCGGGGTAAACAGCGGGGAACGCCGTCACCTCCCTTAACCTCAAATATTTAGATAACCAGCGGTTGGAAAGATCTTAGGGAAAAAAGACTAAAGTGAAACCCGCTCCTCCTGAGGGGAGAGCGGTGCAAGCCGACATCCCTTCTAATCAACTTTCTCGTTGAAAAAGTAGAGTATCTTGTGCTTGCTCTCCAGATCCTTCCGAAGGGCTTTGTCGTCTTTGATGTGTTTAGCCCGGATATAGACGTGCTTGAAGCCCTCGGGGGCTCCTTCGTAGCGGGTCATGACACTGGCGATCCGCCCGCCGTGGGAACGGATCACGTCAGTGACCTGCTTGATGTATCCCGCCTCGTCTGGCAATTCCACGCCCATGGCCACGGCCCCCTGATAAATTCCGGAGATGGAAACAAAGGCCCGAAAAATGTCCCCTTTGGTAATTATCCCCGCCAAGGCTCCATTGGCATCTACCACCGCCAGGGCCGAGATATCATGCTTGAGCATGACTGCCGCGGCTTTTTCCACGGTATTTTCGGGGGCAATGGTTATAAGAGTTTTGGACATGAGGCTTTTGACTTCGATCTTGTCCAGCAGATAATACATTTCGTGGATATCCAGGGTGGTGGCCTTGGAAGGCGTGGCTTCTTTCAGGTCCCGGTCGGAAACCATGCCCACGAGACGCCCCTTTCTCATAACCGGCAAGTGTTGAATATTATTTTGCTTCATCACCTTGGAGGCCTTCATAATGGAGGTATCCTCATCGATGGTGATCAAGTCTTTGCTCATCCAATCCTGTACCGGCATGACCAACCTCCTCGTCAGCGGCCACTGATCACTGGCCTTAAATTCCCAGGTAGGTGCGGCGGACTTCGTCGTTTTTGCTGAGTTCCCGGGCGTCGCCTTCCAGCCAGACCTTGCCGTGGCTGAGGACGTAAGCATAGTCGCTCACCGCCAGGGCCATAGTGACGTTTTGCTCCACCAGGAGCATGGTGAGGCCGGTTTTTTTAAGGCGGGTAAGGGCCTCGAACAGGGTGAGGGCCAAGAGCGGGGAAAGTCCCAAGGAGAGCTCGTCCAGCATGAGGATTTCGGGTTCGGCCATCAAGCCCCGGCCCACGGCCACCATCTGCTGTTCGCCGCCGCTCAAGGTGCCGGCCTTCTGCCGGGCCCGTTCCTTGAGGCGGGGAAATAGTTCATAGACTTTTTCGAGGTTTTCATGAAACCTGGCCCGGGCTCGGTGAGAGAAGGCCCCCATCTCCAGGTTTTCGTAAATGGTCATTTCGGTGAAGAGCTGCCGGCCTTCGGGCACCAGGACCATGCCGGCCTTGGCTCGAGCATGAGCCGGGAGATTGGTGACTTCCTGGCCCTGGAAGGAAACGGAGCCTTCGATAGGCCGCATGAGCCCTATAACGGTTTTGAGCAAAGTCGTTTTACCGACGCCGTTGGAGCCCACCAGGGTGGTAAGTTTGCCCGGTTCCAGCTTGAGGTTGACTCCCCAGAGGATCTGGACGCCTTCGTAGCCCGAGGCCAGGTTGTTGACTTCTAAGAGAGCCATGGTGTCACCCCGCCAGCAGTCGCGCCGTCATTTTGGGATCGCCCAGATAGGCCTC
>JBAZKX010000028.1:0-12257 GCA_041650575.1 Desulfobaccales bacterium | reverse complement strand
GGGGATTTTCGCCTCCTGGGGGTCTATGCCTCCTTTCCGTCCGACCTGGACACCGAACTCAAGGCCCTGGGATGCCGGCTGGGCAAATTCAAAAAACTGGATCACGCGGTTTACGAGCGGGAACGGGAATTCGTCTATCAGTTTCTTATGGAACTCTACGGCTTCCCCATCGCTTCGGAGCGCCGCACTTCCGGGGCCTTGTTCGCCCGGCGGCTAAGCCGCCTCAAGGAGCAATATCTCGTCAAGGTCTTGGGCGCCTCGGACCGCACCATTACCAGCCTGTCGGGCTTCGAGCAGAAACGCTATCCCCTGGTCGAAAAAATCGCCCTGATCTCTCTCCCCGCTGGGGTGGCCGAAGCCAGCCCCCACCTGCGCGACGCCGGCTATTACGTGGACCCGGAACGGCGGGTGGTGATCCTCAAGGTGACCTATCAACAGCACAAGTACAATCGCAACAATGTCCTGGAAGATCGAGCCCTGTCCGTGGTGCGCCAGGAGCTCATCCACCCCTACCACGGCGGCCGGGAAACCAGTCTCAATCTCCTGAAAGACACCAAGCGGCTTTTGAAAGATCTTACCGATATTGTCCGGGGTGAGTACATCGGCTACATCACCTATAAACGCAGCGAGCTTTTGACCTCCACCAAGACCCATGAGGAGCGTCTCAAGTTTCTGTCGGCCTGGCTGACCAAGAATCAGCGGCGGCTGGGGACCTATAGCCAGGAGACCTTTGAGGCCGCGAAAAAATTATTGAACAGCTACCTCTCCCAACGGGAGCATCGGGAGGTCTTCGCCCGGCACCGGGAGCTGCATCGGGAACTGGTCCATGGCCTGGCCTACCTGACCCAGGTGCAGCGGCTCCAGCCTCTGGAAAAGCTGGCGCAAGTCGAAAAATGCCAGAAAGGTCTGGGCCCCAGCCGCCGCCTGGCTCTGGCCCTGGCCTTCCTGGAAGAAAACCGGGAGCAGTTGCCTTATTTCTACCCCGACCTCTTTGACAAGTGCTGCCACCTCTATGACCAGATCATCAATTACCCTTATTTCAAGAAATTGCTGAGTGAAGCCAGCCCTCCGACCAGTTCCTTCCGCCGCCGGGTCTGGGAGATCCTGGTCCGGGGCCGGGAACTCCTGGCCGATTTGCGGCGGCAGCATGATTGGGTCGCGGCCGAGGCCCAACGGGGCACCCCGTTTCCGATGCTTGCCCCCGACTCCCAGCAGCCCTCTGCGCCCAAGCGCGCCTGAGCTTGAATCAAGGCTCAGGGAAATCCTTCTCTCAATTGCCCAAAGTTATTGGTAGCCGCAGGCTTCAGCCTGCGCCGGCACAGGCGAAACGCCTGTGCCACTGAAAATAATTCTCTCACTCCCCTTGAATTGAGGCAAATCGTGATTAACATATAATTGAAGCCTGAGGACCGGAAAGTCTGCCGCCGGCCCCCCTCAAGCAATGCGAAAAGAAGGGGCGCGATGTGGGGGTTGCAGTCCCACCTGGCTGTTTTGGAGAGGGTCACACCGACGGGTGTGGCCCCTTTTTTTTGGCTAAATCAGGCAGGGCCGGTGATGGTCCTGCCGTTTTTGTCTACCGGGTAAACCTAAATGGGCGGGGCTCTTGAATTCGGCCGTTTTTCCTCGGAGCCCAGCCCCCCGGCGATTGACAAAGTCCTTGCATTATTTTAGAATTTCACATTTATGAATCTTTATGGTCGGGGGTGACACCTTTGGAGAAACACGACCAAGAACTCATTGATCAGTTAGTGGATCGGAACCCGGAGTTGAAAAAGCATGTAGATGAACACCGGGAATTTGAGAAGCTCCTGGAGGAATTTAATCGCCGGCCGTATCTCACGGCCGCCGAGACCGTAGAGAAGAAGAGGTTGCAGAAATTAAAGTTAGCCGGCCGCGACCGGATCGAACAGATCCTGGCTCAATATCGCCAGAAGGAAAACGTGCAATGAAGATGACCGGGGCCCAGATTTTTTTGAAATGTTTGGAGCGCGAAGAAGTTAAGCACATCTTCGGGTACCCAGGTGGGGTGGTCCTCGATATTTATGACGAGCTCACCCGAACGCCCCAGATCCAGCATATCCTGGTGCGCCACGAACAGGCCGCGGTCCATGCCGCGGACGGTTACGCGCGTGCCAGCCGCAAGGTCGGGGTGGCCCTGGTCACTTCGGGCCCCGGCGCCACCAACACGGTGACCGGCATCGCTTCGGCCTATATGGATTCCATCCCCATCGTGGTATTTACCGGACAGGTGCCCACCGCGCTCATCGGCAACGACGCCTTTCAGGAAGTGGATATTGTCGGCATCACCCGGCCCTGCACCAAACACAACTATCTGGTGAAGGACATCAATCAACTGGCCCATACCATCCACGAGGCCTTCCATATCGCCCGGTCGGGACGGCCGGGTCCGGTACTGGTGGACCTTCCCAAGGACGTGATGCAGGCCAGCATTGTCCCCAAATTTCCCGAGTCCATCAAGATCAAGAGCTACAACCCCACCTACCACGCCAACCCGCGGCAGGTGAAACGGGCCCTGGATTTGGCCTTCACCGCCAAGAAGCCGGTGCTCTACACCGGCGGCGGCATCGTCTTGTCGGATGCCTCCGAGGAACTGACGAAATTCGCCGAGGCCCTGCAGATTCCCGTGACCAGCACCCTGATGGGGTTGGGCGGGTTCCCCGGCGACCATCCCCTGTGGATGGGCATGCTGGGCATGCACGGCACCTACTGCGCCAATATGGCGGTATCCAAGGCCGATCTGCTCATCGCGGTGGGGGCCCGGTTCGATGACCGGGTCACCGGCAAGCTGACGGAGTTCGCGCCCCATGCCAAGATCATTCATGTGGACATCGACCCCAGTTCCATCAGCAAGAACGTCAAGGTCGATATCCCCATCGTCGGCGATTGCCGGGATACCTTGCAGCAGCTCAACGACTTGTTGAGTGAGATGCCCGCCCGGAATTGGGCCGAGGCCAGGGAACCCTGGCTAAAAACCGTCGCGGCCTGGGAGCAGGAACACCCCTTGACTTACACCTGGAGCGACACCGTCATCAAACCCCAGTATGTCATCGAGAAACTGTGGGAGTTGACCAATGGGGATGCCTTCATCACCACGGAGGTGGGGCAGAACCAGATGTGGGCGGCCCAGTTTTATAAGTTCAAGAAACCCCGGCGTTTGATGACCTCCGGGGGACTGGGGGTCATGGGTTACGGCTTCCCTGCGGCCATGGGGGTCCAGGTGGCCCAACCTGATGCCATCGTCATCGATATCGCCGGGGACGGCAGCATCCAGATGAACATTCAGGAGCTGATCACGGTGGTGGAAAACAACCTGCCGGTGAAGATCGCCATCTTGAACAACACCTTCCTGGGCATGGTGCGCCAGTGGCAGCAGCTCTTTTACGAGCGGCGGTACAGCTCCACGCCCATGGCGGCCCCCGATTTTGTCAAGCTGGCCGAAGCTTATGGCGCGGTAGGGCTCAGGGCTACCAAGCCCGAGGAAGTGGAGCCGGTCATCAAAGAGGCCCTGAACACGCCCAAGCCGGTGATCATGGACTTCAGGGTGGAACCCGAGGAATGCGTCATGCCCATGGTGCCCGCGGGCAAAGCCATGCACGAGATGTTGTTGGCCTAGGAGGGGGAGATGGAACATAAGACGGAGCCGCGACATACCATTTCAGTCTGGGTGGATAACCTTCCCGGAGTGCTCTCCCGGGTGACGGGCCTGTTTTCCGGCCGGGGCTTCAACATCGAATCCCTGTGCGTGGCCGAGACCATGGACCCGGAGGTCTCCCGCATCACCATCGTCTCCACCGGCGATGAGGCCATCACCGAGCAGATCATCAAGCAGCTCCACAAGCTTATTAACGTCATCAGGGTAGTGGACCTGAGCGAACTGGAACATGTGGAACGGGAGATGGCCCTGGTCACGGTGAAAGCCGACGGCACTTCCCGGGCCGAGGTCTTGCGGATTGCCGACATCTTCCGTTGCCGGGTGGTGGACGTCAGCCCCACTACCTATAGCTTGGAAATTACCGGCAATCACGCGAAAATTAAGGCGGTGCTGGACAACCTCAAGGTACACGGCATCCTGGATATCGTCCGCACCGGCAGCCTGGCCATCCAGCGGACCAAGAAGGAGTAGGAGAAGCGGTCAGCTATCAGCGGTCAGCTTTTAAAAAACCGTAGGGTGGGCATTGCCCACCAATGAACCGGCTTAGCAACTTTAATTTTGATTCCCAGGTTTCGCTTGGGGACAAGAATATAGAAAGGAATTTGCCCAATGAAAATGTATTACGATGCGGATGCGGATCTGGGAGTGCTCAAAGGCAAGAAAGTGGCCATCATCGGCTTCGGCTCCCAGGGCCACGCCCAGGCCCTCAATCTCAGGGACAGCGGCGTGGACGTGCTGGTTTCCGAAGTCCCGGGCACGCCCAACTATGCGCTGGCCGAAAAATACGGCTTCAAGCCGGTGTCCGCCGCGGACGCCGCGGCCCAGGCCCAGGTGGTGCAGATCCTGACCCAGGACCACGTCCAGGCCATGCTCTACGAAAAGGACCTTTCGCCGCATATGGCCAAGGGCAAGACCCTGCTCTTTTCCCACGGCTTCAACATCCACTTCGGGCAGATCGTCCCCGGCCCCGATATCGACGTCATCATGGTGGCCCCCAAGGGTCCGGGCCATTTGGTGCGCAGCGAATACGAGAAAGGCGCGGGCGTGCCCTGCCTGGTGGCGGTGCAGCAGAACGCCTCGGGTAAGGCCCTGGCCACGGCCCTGGCCTATGCCAAGGGCATCGGCGCCACCCGGGCCGGCGTGCTCGAAACCTCCTTCCGGGAAGAGACCGAAACCGACCTCTTCGGCGAACAGGCCGTGCTCTGCGGCGGCGTCTCCGAGCTGGTCAAGGCCGGCTTCGACACCCTGGTGGAGGCGGGCTATGCTCCGGAGATCGCCTATTTCGAGTGTTTCCATGAACTGAAGCTGATCGTGGACCTCTTCTATCAAGGCGGCCTCGAATACATGCGCTATTCCGTGTCCGACACCGCGGAGTACGGCGACTACACCCGGGGGCCCCGCATTATCACCGAAGAGACCCGGGACGAGATGCGCCAGATCCTCTATGAGGTGCAGACCGGCGAGTTCGCCAAGGAGTGGATCCTGGAAAACCAGGCCCGGCGGCCTGTGTTCAACGCCCTGCGGCGCCAGGAAGCCGAGCACCCCATTGAAGAGGTGGGCAAGAAGCTGCGCTCCATGATGGGCTGGCTGAAAAAGTAAAACCCAAGGCGAAAAGGGTTAAAAAGCTTGGGCGAAAAGGGGAAAAGGGAAAAAGGCGGAATGGACAAAGCTTTCATGCTGACGTCGGCATCTAACCTTCTCGCCTTTTCGTCTTTTCGTCTTTTCGCCCTGTTTTTCCGGGCGGTTGCATAATGGCAGAGAGCGGCCGCTATCAGCCGCGCCTCATCGCCGCACCCGGCTATCCATTAATCCTGGCCGGCGTGGTGCTGGTCTTCCTGGGGCTGATCGGCCATTGGCCCTGGCTCACTGTCCTCGGGCTTCTGGCCGGCGGGTTTTGCGCCTACTTTTACCGGGACCCGCAGCGGGAGATTCCCGGAGCGGCCGGGCTCATCGTATCCCCGGCGGACGGCCTGGTGGTCCAGGTGGACGAGGTCCGGGAAAACGAATTCCTGCACGGTCCGGCCCGGCGGGTGGCCATCTTCATGAACGTCTTCGACGTCCACGTTAACCGCGCTCCCCTGGCGGGCACGGTGGTGGAGATGCGCCACCGGGACGGGGAATACAAGGTCGCCTCCCGTGATGACGCGGCCATGCGCAACGAACAGCAGGCCGTGGTGCTGGAAAGCGAAGGGCGGCGGGTCCTGGTGGTGCAGATCGCGGGGCTGTTGGCCCGGCGTATTATTCCCTTTGTCAAACCCGGGCAGAACCTGGCCCGGGGCGAGCGTTTGGGCATGATCTGTTTCGGCTCCCGGGTGGATCTCTATCTGCCGCTCACGGCCGAAATTAAGGTAAAGGTTAAGGACCGGGTGAAAGCCGGGAGCAGTGTCATAGGGAGATGGGCATGAGTTTTCGCCGGAGACGTAAAAAGAAAGACAGGCGTCGCTTCAGGGGCGTGTTCCTGCTGCCCAACCTCATCACCACCGGCAGCCTGTTCGCCGGGTTTTACGGCATTATCGCCGCCATTGACGGCCGGTTCTACGCTGCGGCCTGGGCTATCCTGGTGTCCATGGTCCTGGACGGTCTGGACGGCCGCATCGCCCGAATGACCAAGAGCACCTCCGGCTTCGGGGTGCAGTACGATTCTCTGGCCGATCTCGTGGCCTTCGGGGTGGCTCCGGCCATCCTGGTCTACCTCTGGGCCCTGAAGCCCTACCAGCAATTCGGCTGGGCCGCGGCTTTTCTCTTCGTGGTCTGCGGAGCCCTGCGGCTGGCCCGCTTTAATGTGCAGACGGGCTCCATTGACCCCCGCTACTTTAACGGCCTGCCCATCCCGGCCGCGGCCATGATGGTGGCCACCGTAGTGGCGTTTTACACTGAACTGGGCGAATACGCGCCGGAACGTTCGATGTTCATCCTGGTCACCATCTATGTCCTCTCCTTCCTCATGGTCAGCAATATCAAATACATCAGCTTCAAAAAAGTGGAACTCTTCCGGCGCCACCCCTTCCATACCCTGGTGGGCCTGGTGTTGATCTTCGTGGTGGTGGCCACCGCGCCCAATATCATGGGATTTTTCCTCATGGCGGTTTATGTGGCCTCCGGGCCGGTCAGCACCTTTATGTATTACCGTCGCAGTTCGTTGCCGGACAAAGGCGAAAACGAAGCCCCGACCCCGAAGCTTACCGATTCTCAGGGATTATAGGTTGGCGGAGGGGGAGAGGCCGGGGAGCAGGCCGGCTTAGCCTCCCGCCAACCTGTCCCCGTGCCGGATTATTTCTCGACTAGATTGGAACCTCAGTTGTTATTAGGATAATAACCCTGGAGACGGGCCTTTAGGCCCGCGGCCATGTCGGTGCTATAGTAGCACAGGCTTTCCAGCCTGTGCAGGCGCGGACTTAAACCTGGCACCGCCAAGTCGTGGTATGGCAGTAATGCGGTCAATTCTCTTTAAAACCATCGCCATGCTCCTGGGCTTTGTGGCGGCCTTTGCCGTCGCCGAAGGCGCGGTGCGGCTCCTGCGGCCCCAGGAAGTGGGGCCGGTGCGGTTCGCCTTTGACCCGAACCTGGGGGAGATCCCCGTGCCGGGCCAACGCGGGGTGCGGCATTTCCCCGGGGTCTTTACCTTTGCCTACAGCAACAACTCCCTGGGCTGGCGCGGCAGCCGGGAATACCGGGAGCAGAAGACCGCGGGTTATCGCATCCTCATGCTGGGGGACTCTTTTACCTACGGGCTCGGGGTCAATGACGACCAGACCTTTGCCGCCCGGGTGGAAAAGAACCTGACCGCGGACCATCTGTCCGTCGAAGTCATGAACGCCGGCTGCCCCGGCAAAGGCACCGATTACGATCTGAAGGTCTTTCAAACGGCGGGCGCCAGATTTCGTCCCGATCTCACCGTATTGTGCTTTTTTTGCAATGATTTTCAGGACAACGAGCGGGGAGAATATTATAATATCGATAAGCAGGGCGAACTTGCCGCCAAGCCCCTGAAGGACAACCAGGGCGCGGTCAAAACCCTGTTGTTCCGTCTGCCCGGCTACAACTGGCTGATTTCCTGGTCCCAGGCGGCCAATTTAGTCAAACAGGCCGGGGTTGGACTCCTGGTTAAAGAGGCCAGGCACACGAACCCTGACTTAACCAGGGGATTAGTGGTATCATATACTAAGACGGCAAGTGGCTATGCCACTGAGACTAATAAGAAATTAACCAAGATCTATGTTGAGCGGCTGAATGCGGCAGTACAACAAGCCGGTGGTTCCCTGATGATTTGCTATATTCCCGTCTCCCAGGAAGTGAGCCAGTATCGCCGGACTCGGGTGGTTTCTCCCGATGAAGCGGCGATCCAGGGGATTGCTCTGGCCGCGGGCGGCGCGTTCTGGTCCTTGACCCCTTTGTTGGCCCTCTCGGGCCAATCTATCGATCAACTCTACTACCAAGAAGGTCATTGGACCGCCGCGGCACATGCGATGGCAGCCGAGTATTTAAGCCGGATCATCGCGAGCCGGCTCACGCGGCCGCCAGGTACATCGAATTGACCCTTTAACCAAAAAGGTTTTCAATATGGCACATAAAGTTTTCATCTTCGATACGACCCTGAGGGACGGGGAGCAAACCCCCGGCGCGAATCTCAACGTGGACGAAAAACTGCAGATCGCCCGGAACCTGGAACTCCTCAACGTGGATGTCATCGAGGCCGGTTTCCCCTATTCTTCGCCCGGGGATTTCGAGGCGGTGCGCGCGGTGGCCCGGGAGATCCGGGGTCCCCAGATCGCCGGTCTGGCCCGGGCCTTCGTCAAAGATATCGACGCCTGCTGGGAGGCCATCAAGGAGGCGACCAATCCCCGCATCCACACCTTTATCTCCACTTCCGACATCCATCTGAAGCATCAGATGCGCAAGTCCCGGGAAGAGGTGCTCGAAATGGCGGTGGCCGCGGTGAAGCACGCGGCGCGCTACACCTCCAACGTGGAGTTTTCGGCCATGGACGCGTCCCGCAGCAACCTGGACTACGTGGCCCAGGTCTTCACCGCGGTCATCGACGCGGGGGCCACCACCCTGAATTTCCCGGATACGGTGGGCTACGCCATCCCGGATGAGTTCGGGGCCAAGATCAAGTACCTGATGGAGCACATCCCCAACATCCACAAGGCCGTGCTCTCGGTCCACTGCCACAACGACCTGGGGCTGGCCGTGGCCAATACCCTGGCCGCGGTGATGAACGGGGTGCGCCAGGTCGAGGTGACCATCAATGGCCTGGGTGAACGCGCCGGTAACGCCTCCCTGGAAGAAGTGGTTATGGCCCTGTCCACCCGGCGGGACCTGCTGGACTATTTCACCGACATCGTCACCCAGTACATCTATCCCACCAGCCGCCTGACCAGCAAGCTCTCCGGCGTGCCGGTGCAGCCCAATAAAGCCATCGTCGGGGCCAACGCCTTTGCCCACGAGTCCGGGATTCACCAGGACGGTGTACTCAAAGACGCCAGCACCTTCGAGATCATGACCCCTGGTGCGGTGGGCATCAAGAAGAGCTCGCTGCCCCTCGGCAAGCTCTCGGGCCGCCACGCCTTCAAGAACAAGCTGCGGGAGATGGGCTTCTACCTGAACGACGACGAACTCAACCGGGCCTTTGCCCGCTTCAAGAGCCTGGCGGACCGCAAGAAGACGGTGTACGACGAGGACCTGATCAGCCTGGTGGAAACCGAGGTGATCTACAAGTCGGTGCCCGAACACTTCCGCCTGGTGGAACTGGTGGTGCTCACCGGCACCATGGCCCGGCCCTCGGCCAACGTCAAGATGGAAGTCGGTGGCCAACTGCTGGGGCCGTACTCGGTGTTCGGCGATGGTCCCATCGACGCGGCCTACAAGGCCATCACCCATCTGGCGGGGTCCAAGTGCAAGCTCCTGAAGTTTGCGGTGAGTTCCATCACCGGCGGCACCGATGCCCAGGGCGAGGTGTCGGTGCGTCTGGAAGAGGAAGGCCACGTGGTCACGGGCCAGGGCGTTGACCCGGACGTGGTCACCGCCAGCGCCCGGGCCTTCATCAACGGCCTCAACCGCCTCAACTTCCTGAAGGAAGGCGGCCCGGTCAAAAAAGGCCCTAAACCGGAAGAACTGTAAAATTAAAGTTGCCAGTGGTCAGTTGTTAGAGTTCATGGCAACTGGCCACTGACTTCTGACCACTGACCACTACGATATGGAGTAATTAATGGCTAAACCGCAAACCATAACCCAAAAGATTCTGGCGGCTCACACCGACAAAGACTGCGTCGAACCCGGTGAGCTGATCATGGCCCGGGTGGACATCGCCCTGGGCAACGACATTACCGCGCCGCTCGCCATCAAGGAATTCAAGCACGTCGGAGCCAAAAAGGTCTTTGACCGGTCCAGGGTGGTGCTGGTTTGCGACCACTTTGCCCCTAACAAAGACATCCCCTCGGCCATCCAGTGCCAGCAACTGCGCCATTTTGCCAAAGAGCAGGACCTGACGCATTTTTACGACGGCGGCGACATGGGCGTCGAACATGCCCTGCTGCCGGAGAAAGGCATTGTGGGGCCTGGCGACGTGGTCATCGGGGCCGACAGCCACACCTGCACCTACGGGGCTTTGGGAGCCTTCGCCACCGGCGTCGGCTCCACCGACCTGGCCGCGGTCATGGTTACCGGCGAGTGCTGGTTCAAGGTGCCCGACAGCATCCGGTTTGTTTACCACGGCCGCCTGCCTCTGTGGATCACCGGCAAGGACCTGATCCTCCATACCATCGGCGATATCGGGGTAGACGGAGCCCGGGGAATGGCCATGGAGTTCACCGGCGAGGTCATCGACTGGCTGCCCATGGCCGACCGTCTCTCCATGGCCAATATGGCGGTGGAGGCCGGCGCCAAAAACGGCATCATCGCGCCGGACAAGCTGACCCTGGACTACGTCAAGGGGCGCGCCCTGCGGCCGTTTAAGGAATACGCCAGCGACCCTGACGCGGCCTATCTCTTCGAGCGGACCTACGATGTCAGTCAGCTCGAGCCCCAGGTGGCCTGTCCGCCTTCTCCCGGCAACGTGGTGCCGGTATCCAAAGTGGGCGACGTGCCCATCGATCAGTCGGTGATCGGCTCCTGCACCAACGGCCGCATCGACGACCTGCGCCTGGCCGCCAAAATCCTCAAGGGCCATAAGGTGGCCAAAGGCGTGCGCCTCATCGTCATTCCCGCCACGCCCCTGGTCTATCGCCAGGCCATGGACGAAGGCCTGACGACCATCTTCCTGGATGCCGGCGCGGTGATCGGGCCCCCCACCTGCGGCCCCTGCCTGGGTGGCCACATGGGCATCCTGGCCCCGGGCGAGGTGGCCATCGCCACCACCAACCGCAATTTCGTGGGCCGCATGGGCCATACAAAATCCAAAGTCTATCTGGCTAGCCCCGCGGTCGCCGCGGCTTCGGCAGTGACCGGACGCATCAGCAGCCCCAAGGAGTTATAAGGAGAACCTGCGGTTCACTCGTTCCCAAGTTGCACTTGGGAACGAGGCTGTAAAGATGGAATTGTGGGGGAAGATGATAGTGCGTCATCTTCCCCTTTTAACGGACTTCCCGGCGCCGCCGGGCCCGCACCACCCGCTCGACCCCGCTGAAATCCTTGATGGCCTCGACGCAGTCATAGGGGCCGGCCTGCTGCAATAAAGCTGCGACCTCGGCCGCCTGCCCATCCCCCACCTCCAACAGCACCCAGCCGCCTTGCCGGAGATACTCCTCAGCCTGCCGGACCAGAATCCGGATCAGGTTCAAACCGTCTTCTCCCCCCCATAAAGCCTCCCGGGGCTCGAAATCCTTAATATCACGGGGCAACTTCTCATATTCTCGCCGGGGCACATAGGGCAGATTGGCCACCAGCAGGGCAAAGCGGCCGTCGGGTTTAAGCGCAGTCAGCAGGTCCCCCCGGAGAAAGCGGACGCGGCCGGCCACCCCCAAGCGGCGGGCATTGTCTCGGGCCACCGCCAGGGCCGCGGCGGAGAGGTCCACGGCCACCCAGGCCGCGTCCGGCAACTCCCTGGCCAGGCTAATAACGATGGCGCCGCTGCCGACTCCGACCTCTAGACCCCAAAGGGGCGGGGTTCCGGGTTCAGGGTTCCGGGTTTCGGGAGGCTTTTTTCCGGACAGACCTTTCGCCGCCTCTAAAGCTGCGGCTACCAGGGTTTCGGTCTCCGGGCGGGGGATGAGCACCCCGGGGGTCACGCCGAAGTCCAGGGACCAGAATTCCCGGTGGCCGGTGAGGTAGGCCACCGGTTCCCCCCGGGCGCGCCTCAGCACCAGGGCCTTGAACCGGGCCAGCTCATCGGCATTGAGGGGCTGGTCGTAACGCAGATACAGGTCCAGGCGGCTTAAGCCCAGGGTGTGGGCCAGGAGCACTTCCGCGGAGGCCCGGGGCTCGGAGACGCCCTTAGTGGCGAAATAATCGGTAGTCCACTTGAGGATTTTCAGGATGGTCCAGGATTCCGGGGAAGGGGCCATTTACACACGTTCTCATTGCGTTGCAGGTAAACGGAAAACTGAAAACCGTATGTTACGCCTGGGCCAGGGCCTGGGTGCGATGG
>JBAZKX010000027.1:0-12262 GCA_041650575.1 Desulfobaccales bacterium | reverse complement strand
GGATGATCCGGATCACGCCACCCGGGACCTGTATGAGGCCATCGCCCGGGGAGACAATCCTTCCTGGACCCTGGAGATGCAGATCCTGACCCCGGAGCAGGCCAAGGATTTTCGCTGGGACATCCTGGATATCACCAAGGTCTGGCCCCACGGCGAGGTGCCGCCCATCAAGATCGGCAAGCTGGCGCTGAACCGCAACCCGGTCAATTACTTTGCCGAAGTGGAGCAGGCGGCGTTTTGTCCCGGCAATTTGGTGCCGGGCATCGCCATCTCCCCGGATAAGATGCTGCAGGCCCGGGTGTTTTCGTACCATGACACCCACATTCACCGGCTGGGGCCCAACTATCACCTGATCCCGGTGAACGCCCCGAAATGTTCCCCGGAAGAAAGCTACCAGCGTGACGCGTTCATGCGGGTGGACGCCAACGGCGGCGGAGGTCCTAATTATTGGCCCAACAGCTTCGGGGGGCCGGAGCCGGACCCGAACCGCGGGGAGCCGCGGTTTGAGGTTTCCGGGTCGGCCGGGCGTTTCCCCTTCAGCTTCCCCAATGACGATTTTGTGCAGCCCGGCAACCTCTACCGCCAGGTAATGGCCGATCAGGACCGCGCCAACCTGGTGGGGAATATTGTGGACCATTTGGGCGGCGCGCAAAAACGCATCCAACTGCGGCAGACCGCGCTCTTCTTCAAGGCGGACCCGGAATACGGCCGGCGGGTCGCCGAGGGCCTGGGATTAGACCTGGCGGAAGTTGAACGCCTGGCCGGCCTGTCCCCTGAGGAGCGCGCCCAAGCCACCTCCTGAACTGTCAGGCAGCGGGCAATTCTGGCGGCAAGGGCTCTGCCCCGCAGAGTTCCCGCCGGATCAGGGCGTCGATAGCCTCCCGGCTCTGGCGATACCTCTCCAGGCTGCCGCCGAAGGGGTCGAGCACGGGCTCGTGGATCAAGCGGTCGGCAGGTGGCGGGGAGATGCGTCCCGGGAGGGAGTGCCCCGACAGGTTGACCAGGAGTTGGAACTCCGCCAGGTCGAACTCGTCCAGGCCCTTGGAGCGCAGTCCCGCGGTATCCACCCCCAACTCGCCCAACACCGTGAGGGTTTCGGGCGCCACCCAGCCCAAAGGATTGATCCCCGCGGAATACGCTTCCCAGCACTCCCCGCACCGGTGCCGGGTCAAGGCTTCGGCCATGATGCTGCGGCAGGAATTCCCCAGGCAGATGAAGAGGACCTTCGGTTTCGGCATACTGTTCTATCCCCGGCGTTAGCATAATCTCCTGTGGCCAAAGCGGGGCAGCCCCGTCCCCTGGCATCCGAAGCCGCCCGGTCTTACCTTACCTTACCATATCATAGCCCTTTTTGGCAGCCGCAGCGCGGCTTTCCGGAGGAGGAGTCATGACCGCAGAAATTACCGCGGTGCTCGATAAGCTCAACTGGATGCGGGCAGAGCGTATCTGGCCCAACGGCCTGCGCTACCTGTGGACGGACGCCTTCGGGGTGGTCCTGTTGGTCTCCCTCTACCATGAATTGCGGGAAGAACGGTTTCTGGTTGAGGCCGAAGAGGTGGTGGCGGAAGTCCAGCGGGTCCTGGGGCGCGCCTGGGGCCTCCGCATCGGTGAGGCCCCGGACCGGGACGGCCAGTACTTCCACTACCTGGCCATGTGGCTCTATGCCTTGGGATGCCTGGGACGCGTCAAGCCGGCTTACCTGGACCGGGCCGTAAACCTGGCTCGCCAGATCCATCCCCGCTTTGTCCTGCCGGACACCGGGGTCTGGTGGAAGATGGCGGAAGACCTGAGCGCCCCTTATCCCGGTTACGGCTTCGGCGGCCTGGACCACTTCCACGGCTACGTGGTGTACCGCACCCTGGACGCGGCGGCCCTGGCGCCCGAGATCGCCGAGATGCGGCAATTGGTGGAGCAGAGCTACCGGTCCCTGGCGATCAACCAGGACCTGGGTTTGGGGATGATGCTCTGGTTCACCCATTTCTTTCCGGAGGAACCCTGGGCCGTCCTCCAGCGCCAGCGCTGCCTGGACACCCTGGAGACCATGTGGGTGGAGCCGCCCGGCTATTTCTGCCGCCATCCGGGGCTGGCCCGAGTCAAGTTCGCGTTCACCAACTATGGCGTCTCCCTGGGCCTCCAGGCCGTGGGGGCGCAGCCGGAGCGGGTGCGGCGTATCAATGAATTTTTTGCCGTCTACCGCTCCGGCGACGAATACGACCGGGAGGCCATCACCCACGTCATGGCCTGCACGTCGTGGTTTCCGGGGGAATTTATTGTGGGAAGGGAATAGAGGCTTCCCTCGAAAATTATCCTTTCCCCATCACCAGCACCGCGGCGCCGTGGATGCGGCCGTGGCGCAGGTCATCCAGGGCCTCGTTGGCCGCCTCCAGGGGGAAGGTTTGGACTTCGGTTCTGACGGGCACTTTCGGGGCGAGGGCCAGAAATTCCTCGCCGTCGGCCCGGGTGAGGTTGGCCACCGAGCGCACCACCCGTTCGCCCCACAGGATATCATAAGGGAAGCTGGGGATGTCGCTCATATGGATGCCGCCGCTGACCACTACCCCGCCTTTGGCTGAAGCCTTCAGGGCCGCGGGGATGAGGGCGCCCACGGGGGCGAAGATAATCGAGGCGTCCAGTTCCTCCGGGGGCAGTTGGTCGGAGTCGCCGGCCCAGACCGCGCCCAGGCGGCGGGCGAACTCCTGGGTCTCGGTGTCCCCGGCCCTGGTGAAGGCATAGACTTTTTTGCCCTGGTACACCGCGACCTGGATGGTGATATGGGCCGCAGCCCCGAAACCGTAAATCCCCAGCCGCGGGCCGGCGTCTTGGGCCATGCGGTAGGAGCGGTAGCCGATGAGCCCGGCGCACAAGAGCGGCGCGGCCTCCGCATCGGAGTAAGACGGCGGCAGGTGGAAACAGTAGCCCTGGTCGGCCACGGTGTATTCGGCATAGCCGCCGTCCAGCGTATAGCCGGTGAAGCGGGGATTATCGCAGAGGTTTTCCCGCCCCTGGCGGCAGTAGCGGCAGGTGCCGTCGGTCCGGCCCAGCCACGGCACCCCGATACGGTCTCCCGCCTTGAACTGGCGCACCTGGGCGCCGGTGGCCACCACCGTGCCCACAATCTCATGGCCCAGGATCAAGGGCAGCTTGGGGTGGGGGAGTTCTCCATCGAGGACGTGGAGGTCGGTGCGGCAGACCCCGCAGGTATGGACCCGGATGAGCACCTGTTCAGGGTCTGGCGCCGGCGCTGGCACCTCCTGCAAGGTGAGGGGCCGGCCGGGTTTTTCCAGCACCATGGCCCGCATGGTTTTCGGTGTTGCCATTGTCTGGGCTCCCAGAATAGATTTTGAGGATAGCGCCCCTGTATCCGTTGGCGCCTTGGTTTATCCCCACCATAAGAATTTCCGCGAGCCGGTTCAAGGTGAAAAGAGCCCGGCAGCGAAAGAAAGGCCGGCGAACCGGCGCCGGAGTCATCGGGACCAGGCCCGGGCCGGTTGCCCGGCCGAGGGAATTGTGCTACAAGAGGCCATAAACCCTGAACCTTAGGAGCGGAGTCTTATATGAGTGATTTCAAAGCTATGTCCCAGGATCTAGTGGCCGCCCTGGAACTCAAATACGCGCCGGTGGGCGTGACCCTGTATCGCAAGAACCAGCCCCTGCCCGCGGACATACCCCCGGCCGCGGATAAGCTGAAGAGTTATTGCCAGGCCCTGGTGCTGGCCGGGGAAGGGCGGACCCTCCTCCTCCATAAGGACCAGATGGGTTGCAAGCTGGGCACCTCGGTGCTGGGGTTTGAGGTGGACATGGAGGCGTATCTGGACGACGGCGTCCTGGAAAAATTCGGCGTGGGTCTCTATGCCAGTGAAGAAGCCTCTGCCGCCACCATCCTGAAATCCACTTATCTCAAGAAAGGCCAGACCCAGGCGGCCCTCATCGCGCCGCTGACCGCCTTCCGGGAGAGGCCCGAGGTGGTGGTATTCACGGCCAACAGCGAGCAGGTCATGTGGCTCCTCTATGCGGTGAACTACGAGCGCGGCGGGCACATGGACCTGCCGCAGTCGGGCGGGGCCTTGGGGGGCTGCGCGGATATCACCGCCCTGCCCCTGACCCAGGGAATCGCCAACGTCACCTTCCTGGGCCTGGGCTGCCGCCTGAAATCCGCGGTGGACGCCTGCCACCTGATGATGGGAGTCCCCGGCAGCGCCTTGGCCGGCCTGTATCAACACGTCCTGGACATGGCCAAACCCATCGCCATGCTCAAAAAAGCTCGGCCCGGCGCTGCCTGAGTACAAGCCTGTAGCATGGTGTCCAGGGAGTATCGCTCAAAGGTAAGCGCCACGAGCATAGGAGCGGGAGATGGCAAAGATATTGAAGCTGGTTTTTGCGTTGGGGGTCCAACGCTAAGGCCGTTCCCGGACGAGCCGGAAATCCGCGTATCCCAAGGCGCCTCCGGAGGCGGGCCGACTCGACCTCGCCGAGACAAGCGAGATTTTGCCAAACATGATACTCTTATAAAGATGGACAGGCCCGGGTAAAACCCGCGCCTGGCCGCGGCGTTGGCGTAAATAATCCTGAATTGTCCTGGCCTTGAAACTCAGACTCAGAGATATCGTTCTTCTGGCCGTAGTCTCCAGCAGCATGGCGGCAGGCGTAGCCTGGCCCTCCTGGAGCCGCCCCTTCGGCGCCTATCTGTCCGAAATCCTCATGGGCCTGCTTTTCCTGGCCTTCCTCAAGGTCTTCCCGCCGGACATCTGGCGCACCGTGCGCCAATACCCGGTCAAGTTGAGCCTCCTGGCCCTGACCAAGCTGGTCCTGCTGCCGTTGGTCATTTATCCCGTGGTTATCCACCTGCTGCCGGCCTATACCCTGGGTCTGATCCTGCTGGCCGGGGTCTCCACCGGTCTATCCGCCTCCTTTTTTTCCGGGTTCGTCGGCGCCAGCATTCCGTTGGTGCTGGCCATGACCGTGATTACCACGCTGTCGCTGCCGCTAACCCTGCCGCTGATGGTCAAGATCCTTATCGGCCGGGAACTGCATTTCGACCTGCTCGGTCTCACCGGCTTCCTGGTGGCCCTAATCTTTGTGCCGCTGTTGGCTTCCCTGGTGTGCCGGCGCTGGCTGCCCAGGCTGACGGAGTGGGTGGATACGCAGTCCTACCCCATATCCCTGGCGCTGTTCGCCGCCATGAACCTGGGGGCCTTCGGCCTGTATGCCCCGTTCCTCCTCGAGCACCATACCAAGGTCGTGATCTCGGTGCTGGTCGGCTCCGGGCTGGCCGTGTTTATGGCCGGAGCCGGGTTGCTCCTGTTCCGCTCCAGTCCGCCCTATGAAAGGATCGCCGCGGCCGGCGCCTTGGGCTGGATTAATAACGTCCTGGTCATCGTGCTGGGCACCTACTTCAACGACCCCCTCACTTCGGTGGTGGCCGCCCTCTACCTGATTCCCTATTATGTCCTGATCCTGCCTCTGGGCCATCTGACCCGGACCTGGGGCCGGCCCGCTGATCTGAGCAAATTGCCGCCCCAGTGCGAACCCGAGCCGTGATGCCAGGGTGCGTTGTAGGGGCGGACCTAGGTGTCCGCCCTGGATTGAGGACGCACACGCAGGTGCGCCCCTACGGCTGAGAAGTTTTTTCATTTCTCTAGACGCAAATCGCCATAAATCGTGGCCCGCGGTCATAAAAAAGGGCGGGGATAACCCCGCCCTGGCCCTCAAGCCCTGCTATTTTGGCCCGCTAACTATTTTTGGTTGCCGCAGGCTTTAGCCTGCGCCTGCGCCACTATTTGATTGCGAAAACGGTATTAATCCCCGTCATAGAGAATAGCCCGGGACACCGTCTTGACCGACGCGGTGCCGGTCAAGAGCATCGCCTGAATCAACTCGCTTTTCAGTTTGTTGAGCAGAAAGGCCACCCCTTCCCGGCCGCCGCCCATGACCCCGATCACCAGCGGCCGTCCCACCAAGACCGCATCGGCCCCCAGGGCCAGGAGCTTGAGCACGTCGCTGCCGGAACGCACCCCGCCGTCGGCAAAAATCAGCAGCCGGCCTTTGACCCGCGCCGCGATCCGAGGCAGGACCTCCGCGGCCCCCGGGGTGTGATCGAGAACCCGCCCTCCATGGTTGGAGACCACGATGGCCGCGGCGCCCGCGGCCAGGCCGATCTCGGCTTCCTCCGGGGTCATTACCCCCTTGAGGATAAACGGCAGCCGGGTCGAGGCGATCAGTTCCTTGATCTCGTCAAAGCTCTTGGGGCCGACGGGCTGGCCTTTGAGGGCCATGGTAATCAGACCGGCGCCGTCGATATCCATGCCCACCGCCAGGGCCCCGGCCTCTTCCGCGCCCTTGAGGTATTTAACCGCTTCCGCCTGGGCCCGGGGTTTGGCCACGGGAATGCCTTTGCCCTGATGCGCGGCAATGGCCTTCAGACCGCCGTTATACATCGCCGGATCGGCGCCGTCGCCGGACATGCCCAGGGTGCCCGCCAAGAGCGCCCCCGCGATGATCTCCTGGAGGAACCCTTCTTCCGAGATTTGGCCGCCCATATTGTAGGCGACCCCCGTCATGGGCGCGGCCAGAATGGGCATGGCCAGGGTCTCGCCCCACAGCGCCAGCGAGGTGTCGGGCACTTTGACGTCATGCAAGGTCCGCATATTGAACCGATACCGGCCCAGGGCCTCCAGGTTGGCGGCAAACGCGCCGCCGGTGCCGGCGCCGCCCATGCCCGGCACTTCGCCGGCGCAGGCCCGGCCGTTGCACACCGGGCAGACCCGGCAATAACCCTTCAGTTTTTCTTTAGCGTTTTCTCGCAACTCCGCTAAGTTCATGGATCAATCCTTCCGAAAATTTGATAGCCAGGGGAGCAATCCCCCTGGATGGTTAGTTTATCATTTTTTGGCTCGGCTATGCACCCTCGTGAAAAATGAGACCTTTCGGGCCGACTCCGGCAGGCCTCCTGACCTGCTGGTGTTCAGCCGTAGGGGCGAGCCGGCGGTTCCCCCCTGCCCAGCATTCCATGCGGAGATGGCTGCATTACCAATCATGCGGGCTTAGCCAACACCTGCACAGGCGGGACGCCTGTGCCACCAGAGGGGGGTGAGTTGATAAAAAAGCCCCCGGAGACCAGCCTCCGGGGGCGTCAAGAAGTCGAAGCCGCGAGACCTAAGGCGTCTGCAGCGAGTAAAACATCTCGCTTTTCAGCGTCGGCATTTTAGGCGCCGCCATCCGCCACAACAGCACGTCCACCGTGGCATGGGCCAGGACTTTTTTGGCCACGCTGCCCAAGATCCAGTCGAACTCGCCGCCGCCGTGGGAGGCGATGGCGATGAGGTCATACTCGTTGGCATCAGCATACGTGACGATCTCATGTGCCGGCTGTCCCTGTTGATAGACCCAGTTCGCCTCTATCCCTTCGGCCCGCAGTTTGCCGGCGATCTGCTCCAGATACCTGCCTATGGGGAGCTCGGGACACGCCGCCGCGGTCGGCGCACCCTCGCCTTCACAAATATTGGATGAGCCCACGGTCAGCAAGGTCACCGCAGCCTTAACCTGCTTGGCCAACGTCTCTACCTGGGGCAGGATTTGCGCCGCCAGTTCCGAGCCATCCAGGGGCACCAAAATCTTCTTAAACATGACCTTCTCCTCCTCATCGAGGGCACGAAACGCTTTCATTATCGGTGATACGAGCGCTCCGCCTTCCTTATTCCGGCACTACTTCCAGGACCCTTTCCCCGTAGTCATCCACCACCGTGGTCTTGATCTTCAGCAGTTCGAGCCACTTTTTAATGGCTCCCACAAAGACAATGGCCATGAGAACCATGATGGTGATGTTTAAGACCGTGAGCAGCCACAGTTTCTTGGGGATAAAGTTGTTGGCCACGTTCAGGTAGCCGGCATACATGGTGATGAAGGCCATGAGAATCCCTGGCGTGGCGGTAATCCAGGCGTACTTGACCTTGTCCATCCGCATGATCATGGTGGTGGCGATGATCAGGGCGCTCGAGGCCAGGAGTTGGTTGCTCATGCCGAACAGCGGCCAGATGGTGGAGATGTTGCCGGTATAGACCAGGTATCCCCAGAAAAAGGAAAATACCGCGCTGGTGATGATAATGCCGGGAACCCATCTCTTTTCGGCGAACTTGGGAATGAATTTGCCCACCATTTCCTGGAGAAAGAACCGGCCGACCCGGGTTCCGGTATCCACCGCGGTGAGGATAAACACGGCCTCGAACATAATGGCGAAGTGATACCAGTAAGCCATCAGGCCTTTCACCACCGGGATGTTGTCGAAGATATACGCCATGCCGACGGCCAGGGAGACCGCGCCGCCAGGCCGGCCCTGAATGGTTTCCCCTACCTCTTTGGAGAGATGTTCAAGGTTTACCGTGGTCATGCCGAGCTTGGCGAATATCGCGGGCGCGGTATTGATGGCGAAGTAATCCGCGGGCACCAGCACGCAGGCGGCAATCAAGGCCATGATGGCCACAAAACCTTCCAGCAGCATCCCCCCATAGCCGATGAACAAGATGTCCCGTTCACTGCCGATCATTTTGGGGGTGGTGCCGGTGCCGATAATGGCATGGAATCCCGATAAGGCCCCGCAGGCAATGGTAATGAAGACAAAGGGAAAGACCGCGCCGGGAATGATGGGGCCGCCGCCGCTGACAAACTTGGTGACCGGCTCCATCAACAAAGTCGGCCGCATAAAGAAGATACCGATGGCCAGCATGGCGATGGTGCCTACCTTGAGATAGGTGGAGAGGTAATCCCGGGGGCAGAGTAACAACCAGACCGGCAAGGCCGAGGCCACAAACCCGTATATGGGGATAATAATAGCGATTTGATTCTTGGATAAGGTGAACCAGGAGGCCAACGTAGGATTGGCCACGACGTACGGGCCGGCGATTACCGCCGCGGCCAGGAGCACGACCCCGAGAATACTGGCCCCCAGGACGTCATCATGCCGCCAGACGTGCAGATAAATACCCATCAGGATGGCGATGGGCATGGTGGAAAAGACGGTGAAGGTGGCCCAGGGGCTGGAGAACATCGCGTTGACCACCGCGATGGACAGGCCCGCCAGGGTGAGGACCAGGATGAACAGCACGGCCACCGAGGCCACGCCGCCGATGGTCGAATTGATTTCTTTCGACGCGATGTTCGCCAGGCTCTGCCCCTTATGCCGGACCGAGGCGAAAAGGATGACCATATCGTGCACGGCCCCCGCCACCACCGCGCCGATGATGATCCAGATGGCGCCGGGCAGATATCCGAACTGGGCGGCCAGGACCGGCCCTAAGAGCGGCCCGGCCGCGGCAATGGCCGCGAAATGGTGCCCGAACAGGACATACTTATTGGTTTTGACATAATCATGGCCATCGGCCATTTTGACGGCCGGGGTCAGCCTCTCTATTTTGAGCTGCAAGACTTTTTTGGCGATAAACATGCCATAAAATCGGTAGCCCAGGGTAAAGACGCACAATGCTACGAAAACCAGGGTCAATGCATTCATCTGAATCCCCTTCCTTCTGGGTTGGTAACCAACCTCCCAACTTTTTGGAAGTAAAAGTTTAATAATGCTGGTCGAGCGAGCTCAGGGTTAATTCAGACCGAGGTTACACGGCTTGCCCTCCTTTCCGAAATTATTCCTCCGGACCTCCTTTCCGCAACTGAACTGCAGATGCCGGTCTTGCAAAAATTATCGTTTATACGGAATAATAGCACAACAAATCCGGGAAAATCAATTTGCCGCCTATCCCCGGCAATACTCAACCGCGGCTGCCCGGCAACCTCAGGAAGGGCCGGGTTTGGCGGCCTTTTCAAACCTCTCCAGAGAGCGGCCCAGGCCCCCCTGGCGGTTGACCTCCTGGAGCCGCTTAAGACACCGGTCCAGTTGAGACCTGCGTCCCAAACCGGCGTACACGTCAAAGGCTCGAACGTAGTATTCCCAGGCCTGGGGCAGGTCCCCCCGGGCCCGATACACCTCGCCCAGGAAATACAGATCCCCGGCCATGGCGGCCCGGTCCAGGATGGTCCGGTCCGTCCCGAGGGCCAGGGTGAACCTCTCCAGGGCCTGGGCCGTGTCCCCCCGAACCAGAGCGAGGCGGCCCTGGTGATGAAAGAGGGTGCCCTTGAGGGCCGGTGTGGTGGCCAGGGGCTGGGCCCGGTTGAGCATATCCTGGGCCGCGGCCGGATCACCCTGGTCTAGATAAAACCCGGCCCACTGGAGGTATACCCTTCCCATAGCCGGAAAGTTCCGGGACTGCCGGGCCGCCTCTTGCGCGGCCAGGAGATGTTGGGAGGCTGACCCGGAGTTGCCTTCCTTCTGGGCCACGGTGGCCAGGTTGGCCTGGTTGATACTGGCCGCGTCCCACAGCTTCAGGTCCCGGTTCAGGTCGTAGGCCTGGGTGAAGCATTCCCGGGCTTCCTTCAGATCCCCGTCCTCCAGGGCCACCGCGCCCAGGTTGTTGAGCTGCTGGGCCGACCCCTGGGGATAATCCACCGCCCGGCTCAGGGCCAGGGCCCGGGAAAAGTCCCGTGAGGCCCGCTTCAGGTCTCCTTGAGAGAGACGCTGGTCCCCCTGGATGGAGGCCTCGTTGATCCGCTGTACCTGCTGGGCAAACGGCTCCGGTTTGCCGGCGCAGCCGGCCAGAAACAAAAGGACCGCCAGCCCGAGCCGGGCCCAGCGCCTAAGGTAGGGTACGCGGTTCCACATGGATGCTTTGACTCTGGGGCGTTTTGGGTGCCGTGAGGCGGATCAGGGGATTGGCCTTGATGGCATCCATCACTTCCTTGCTGCTCCGGGCCGTATCGGTGGCCGCCTCCATCAGGCCGGGGAAGTCCTGGCTGCCGGCCTTGATGTCCGCCAGGATTGCCTTCACGGTATCGACTTGCACGGTCATGGATTTAGTGAAGACTTGCAGGTTTTCGGCCATAGGCTTGAGTTCGCCCGTCAGGTTCTTGGCCTCCACCAGGACCTGGTCCAGGTGGGTCAGGCCCTGGAGCATCCGGGTATATAAATCCTTTTGCATGAGCAACATCCCCATGGTCCCCCGGGCCTCGGTGAGACTGACCAGCACCTCGTTGGCATGGTTCACCGCGGCCAACACCGCTTTCTCGTCGGTTTTCAACTGCTCGCTCAACTGGGCCAGATTGCTCAAGGTAGTCTTGACTTTCTGAATATTTTCCTGGTTAAAGAGCTCGGCCAGGTGTTCCGTCATGGACTTGCGTTCCCGGGAGGGGATGGTGCCATAGGCTTCGAGCTTGGGATAGCCCGGCGAGCCAGGGCTGATGTCGAGATACTCGCTGCCGATGAGGGTAGGGCTCACCACCTCCGCCACGGAATCCTGACGGATGAGGTCGGCGTATTCCTTGTAGACTTTGATGGTGACTTCGACCTGGGGCAGCCCCAGCGTCTGCACGATGCGCATATTGGAGACCTTGCCGATCTCCGTGTTGAACATCTCGACCAGGGAGCCCTGGCGCAGGTTGTAGCCCTGTTTGAACTTTACCAGGTAGGTGCGCTGGGGCTGGAACCAGCCCTTGCCCTGGGCAATCACCAGCAAGGTCACCATGGTGAAGAGTCCTAACACCAGGAGAAAGACGCCCACCAGCTTTTCTTTACGGGTAAAGCCCTCTTGCATGGCGCTATGATACCACTGTCCCCCGGACTTTTACAAGTCTTCTCCGCCAGTTCTCAACCGGCTGATTCCCGCAGCTTTTTCGCCCGCCACCCGCCGTCATCAAGCTGGTCTTGCCGAGGTGGCCGGTGGGGCGGGTCTCCGTGCCCGCCATCAGCAAGTGAGACGCACCTCCCGTTGCCCATTTGGTCTGGGTAGCGCCGACCTTCAAGCCTGGGTGCGCCCCGGCCGCCTCTCTGGACATCCTCCACCATATCCGGTAAAATTCTTTTTGTGATCCGGAAGGTAACCATGCACAACCAGCGAACCAGCTTTCCCCGGATAATGGCCGCCCTGCTCCTGGCCGCCCTGCTGGCCGGGGCCGGCCTGGCCGTGGGAGAGGACCTCTCCGAATACGGCAACCCTTATCTCCGGGTGACCGTCGGCCGGACGAAAGTCAAGGCCGAAGCGGTGCGCACCCCGGATAAGCTCTATCTGGGCCTGAGTAACCGCCCCAACCTGGCGGCAGGCCGGGGCATGCTGTTCTTCATGCCGGAACTGCAGGTCCAGAACTTCTGCATGCGCGGCATGCGCTTTCCCCTGGACTTTATCTGGATTGCCCACGACCGGGTGGCGGGCCTGACCACTCATGT
>JBAZKX010000026.1:0-12366 GCA_041650575.1 Desulfobaccales bacterium | reverse complement strand
GGGGGGCGGAACCGCGTCGGGTTCCCCGGCCTCCAGATCAGTGAACGCGAGGTGGCGCAATTCCGGATATCTCCAGAGGACCAGGCCCGCGATCACCGCAGCGATGCAACTGGCGCCGGTGATGGCCGGCCCGGGCCCGATGAAGTGCGCCGCGCCGCCGTACAGGATGCTCCCCACCGGCGCGAAGCCCATGACGATGAGGCCGAACAGGCTCATGATGCGTCCGCGCAAGGCGTCGGGCACGTTGAGTTGGAGCAGGCTGTTGCCGGTGGAGAGCTGGGTCACCATCCCGAACCCGGACACGCAGATGAAGCCCAGCGCGGCGTAATAATTGCGGCAGAGCCCCAGGCCCATCAGCCCCAGGAGAAAAAGGCCCTGGCCCGCCAGGAAGGAGGGCATGGGCGGGCGGCGTTGCAGCCGCCGGGCCAGAGTGAGGCCCCCCGCAAAGGCCCCCACCCCGCTCATGGCCATGAGCAGGCCGAAGCCCCGGGGGCCCACCCCCAGGGTATCCCGGGCCAGGATGGGCAAGATCACGAAGTAGGGCATGGCCAGGACCGCCATCGTGGTCATGAGCAGCAGGACGAGCCGCAGTTCCCGGCGCTCCAGCAGGTAATCCAGGAGTTCCTTGCAGGCCTGGAGGAACGGCTGCCAGGGGGCGACCTCGTTTGGAGGAAGCTTCATGAGGATCAAGGCCAGAAGCACCGCCAGGAAGCTGGCGGCGTTCAGGTAGAAGCAGTTGGCCATGCCCACCGCGGCGATGATCACGCCCCCCACCGCCGGCCCCGCCACCCGGGTGGCGTTGAACAGCGTGGAGTTCAGCGCGATGGCGTTGGGCAGGTCAGGTTTCCCCACCAGTTCCACGATAAAGGCATGGCGCACCGGGATGTCAAAGGCCATGGCCGTCCCCGACAGGAAGACCACGACGCACAGCATCCACACCTGAATCAGCTTGATATCCACCAGGATGCCCAATACCAGGGCCAGGAGCATGAGCGCGGCCTGGGTGATGAAGAGCAATCTCAACTTGGAAGTATGGTCCGCCACCACCCCGCCCAGGAAGGAAAAAAGCAGCACCGGCAAGGTCTGGAGGGCTCCCACCAGGCCCAGGTAGAACGCCGAGTTGGTCAGCACCAGGACCAGCCAGCTAAACGCGATGGACTGCATCCAGGAGCCCGTGAGCGAAATCATCTGGCCGAAGTAGTACAGGCGATAATTGCGGTGGCGCAAGGCCATGAAAGTGGGAAAGCGTACCGGGTTCATGTCGTTTCCGCCGCCGGATGGAGCGTGATTAAAGATCCTCTCCTACGATTCCTGGACCTCGTATCTTTTTCGGGCCGGGAAACTTTCATCCGAGAACTTATGAGCATCATTATTATTGTAAGAAAAGCCCTGGACTTCCGCAATGGCCGGCGTTCCGGCCCCTTGAGACCGACTCTCCCGGCCGGGACCGGCGGGCTCCGGTCCCGGCGGCCCGGAAGGGCGGATGAACTTGACAAGATTTCGGTTTCGGCTATACATATAGAAAAATTTTGAGCTTGGAGACGCGGGGAATGTTTGCCCTGAGACACTTGATCGAAGCTATGACCTCCATCCTGGACCTGGCCCTGACCGTATATATGTGGGTGATCGTCGCCCGGGCCCTTTTGTCCTGGGTCAATCCCGACCCCTATAATCCCATCGTCCGGTTCCTCTATAACGTCACTGAACCGGTCCTGGGGTGGGTCCGCCGCCGGGTCCCCCTGATTTTCGGCGGCCTGGATCTCTCCCCGATCCTGGTACTGTTGGCCATCGTGTTTCTGCAACGCTTCCTGATCTCCACGTTGTGGGATCTGGCCCAAAGGATCCACTGAGGCGGAGCGGCTGGCCATGGCCGATTTTTTCCAGCGCACCGGCCAGGGATATGTGCTGCGCCTGACGGTGGTGCCCGGGGCCCAGCGCACTGTGGTGGTGGGGCTGCACGGCGACCGTCTCAAGGTGCGGCTGGCGGCTCCTCCGGAAAAAGGCGCGGCCAACCAGGAACTTATCGCCTTCCTGGCCAAGACCCTTCACCTCCCCAAGCAAGCCTTTGAACTCACCGTGGGCGCCTCAAGCCGAGTCAAGATGGTGGAAGTCCACGACCGGTCCCCCGATCTGGCGGCGCGCCTCCGCCTCCTGGTGCCGACGCCCCCGCCAACTCCCTGATCCGGGCCTCAACTTCCCGCCGTCGTCCTTGACAATGGTACCCCCGATGCTCAAAATTATGGACAGATAAAATGCTCCGCCATTTTCAATCCTAAAGGGGCTGTGGTTCTTACGGGATGACAAGTTATTATGAGATCCTGGAGGTCTCGCGAGAGGCCACCCTCGAAGAGATCAAAACCGCCTATCGCCGGTTGGCCCTGACGTATCACCCGGACAAGAACCCCGGGGATAAGGTGGCGGAAGAGCAGTTCAAAAGGATCTCGGAAGCCTACCAGGTTCTGGCCGATTTGGAAAAGCGGCAGCTTTACGACCTCTACGGCGCGGCCGGGCTGGCCGGGATGGACGTGGGCGCCTTCAGCGGCTTCGAAGATGTTTTCAATTCCTTCGGCGAGGCCTTCGAGGATTTTTTCGGGTTCGGGCGTTCCCGGAGCCGTCCGGATGAGCCGCAGCCCGGCGCCGACCTGCGTCAGAGAGTGGTGCTGACCCTGGAAGAGGTCGCCCGGGGCTTGAGCACCAGCTTGAGCGTGGACCGGCGTGTCCATTGTCCCCGCTGTGGGGGCAACGGCGCCGAGCCCGGCAGTGACCCTCAGGCCTGTCCCCGCTGTCAGGGGAAAGGCCAAGTGAGCCAATCCAAAGGCCTCCTGAAGATCATGACGACCTGCCCGGAATGCCAGGGCGCCGGCACCGTGGTCAACACTCCCTGTACCGGCTGTGAGGGGGCAGGAGTCATCAAAGAAAAGAAGCAGATCCAGGTGCGCATCCCGCCGGGGGTAGATACGGGCACCCGCCTGCGCCTCCGGGGAGAAGGGGAGGTGGGGACTAATGGAGCCCCGCCGGGCGACCTCTATCTGGAAGTGTACGTCGCTCCCCACCCGGTCTTCACCCGCAAAGAAAAAGATCTCTATTACCGGGCCCAAATCTCCTTCGTGGAGGCCGCGCTCGGGACCGAAGTTGAGGTTCCCACCCTGACCGCTCAAACCCGCCTGCTCATCCCGCCGGGCACTCAGCCGGGGGCCACCTTTCGCATCCCGGGCCTGGGACTGCCCGGTCTGCGGGGCAAGGCCCCGGGAGACCTGGTGGTGGTCGTGGACCTCCAAACCCCCACCCGCCTCTCCGAACTCCAAAAACAGCTGCTGAGGCAATTTCTCCAGTTGGCCGAGGACGAGGACTCTGCGGGCGTGAAGGGGGCAGAGATGCGAGGGTAGGGGAGGGAGTTCGCTGGACCCACCCCCGGCCTCTCCGGTTGACTTACAGAAACAGATGCGCTAGGATTTAAACCCAAGGCGCCCCGCGGCCAACCCGCGCGGAGTCGCCGGCACCCGCCATCATCTCGGAAAAAATCATGAAAGTCTTGCTGATCCAATCTTCCGGCTACCGGGAAAACGGTCGCCTGGACCGCCGCAAGAGCCGCTGGCTGCTGGGCATGACCCTGCCCTATGTGGCGGCTTTAACCCCGGGAGATATCCGGGTGGAGATCAAGGATGACATGCTGGAGGAGATCACCTTCCAGGAAGACTGCGACCTGGTGGGCCTTACCTGTATGTCCCTCCAGGCGCCCCGGGCCTTCCAACTGGCCGCGGGTTTCCGCCGCCGGTCCATCCCCGTGGTGATGGGCGGTTTCCACGCCACCCTGGCCCCGGAAGAATGCCAGGAACATGCCGACGCCCTGGTGCTGGGAGAAGCCGAAGAGGCCTGGCCCCAACTCCTCCGCGACTTCCAGGCCGGCCGGATGCAGCCCCGCTACCGGGCCGAAAAGCTTTCAGACCTGAAAAACCTGCCGGTGCCGCGCTATGACCTCCTCGATCTCAAGCGCTACAAGGTCTGGAACATCCCCTCCCAGACTACCCGAGGCTGCCCCTACAACTGCAGCTACTGTGAAGTCACCCAGGTTTACGGCGGCAAGTTCCGGCACCGCCCCGTGGACGAGGTGATTCACGAAATCCAGGAGATCCGGCGGCTCACCGACAGCGGTTTCATCTACTTCGTGGATGATAATTTCGTGGCCAACCGGCGCCATGCCATGGAAGTCATGGAGCGCCTCATCCCCCTCAAGCTGATTTACGCCTGCCTGGCCACGGCCAACGTAGGGGACGACCCCCAGGTGCTGGACCTCCTGGCCCGCAGCGGCTGCCGCCACGTGAATATCGGCATGGAGTCCATCAGCCCGGAAAGCCTCAAGGCCATCAATAAAAAGCAGAATAAGATCAAGGATTATGAGCGGCAGTTCAAGGCCCTGCGGGACCGGGGCATCGGCTTTTCCGTGAACGTCATGTTCGGGCTCGACGGCGACCGCCCCAACATCTTTGATGCCACCGTGGATTTCCTTAATTACATCAAGGCCCCAGCCGCGTTCATGTTCATCCTGGCCCCCCGCCCCGGCACCAAGATTCGGGATCAACTGCTGCAGGAAGGGCGCATCTTCGATCACGACTGGACCCATTACAGCGGTTTCCAGGTGGTCTATCACCCCAAACATATGACGGCCCGGGAACTGCAAGAGGGCTACTGGCGGGCCAACCGGCGCTACTACTCGCCGTTGGGCATGCTGCGGCGCTATCACCGGGCCCCCTACGCCCTCAATATGCTGATCTTCAACCTCTATTTCGCCTGGGCCGTCCGCCGCCGCTTCCAACCCCTGAACTATTTCTTCTGAGACTTTGGGGAAGGGGGCCAGGGGCTTTTCGTAAGCGGCCCCTTCCCCAAGCCCCATCCCCCAACCCCATACAGGGGGCTGGGATGGAGTTTGAGGGGAGGGCGGGGGAACTGACTTCCCCGGCCCTCCCCCCAAGCAATTCAGGCGTACTTCAGGTCCTCTGCCTCCAGGGCCTTGATGCGGTCCCGCAAGGTCGCGGCCCGTTCGAATTCCTGCTTCTTGGCCGCGGCCTGCATCTCTTTCTTCAGGCGCTTGATGGTGGCCGGGATATTCTCGGCCAGGTAGGGCATCTGCTCTTCCGCGGCCACGGGCACGGTGACGTAATCGGCCTCGTACACCGAGGCCAGGACGTCCTTGATCTTGCTCTGGATGGTCTCCGGGGTGATGCCGTGCTGCTGGTTGTAGATCTCCTGGACGCCCCGCCGCCGCTTGGTCTCCCCGATAGCCGCGGCCATGGAAGGGGTCACGCGGTCGGCGTAAAACAGGACTTGGCCGCGGACGTTCCGGGCGGCGCGTCCGCAGGTCTGAATGAGGGAGCGCTCGGAGCGCAGGAAGCCTTCCTTGTCCGCATCCAGAATGGCCACCAAAGAGACTTCCGGCAAGTCCAGCCCCTCCCGCAGGAGGTTGATGCCAACCAGCACGTCAAAGATTCCCAGGCGCAAATCCCGGATGATCTCCATGCGCTCCAGGGTGGTGATATCGGAGTGGAGATAGCGCACCTTGAGGCCCAGGTCCTGGTAATACTCGGTGAGATCCTCGGCCATGCGCTTGGTCAGGGTGGTGACCAGGACCCGCTCGCCTTTAGCCAGACGGAGCCTAATCTCCGCCAACAGATCGTCCACCTGGTTGGCCGCGGGCTTGACCACGATCTCGGGGTCCATGAGGCCGGTGGGGCGGACGATTTGCTGCACGATGCGGCCCTTGGCCTTCTCCATCTCATAGGGGCCGGGGGTGGCGGATACATAGATTATCTGATGCACCCGGGTTTTGAACTCCTCAAAATTCAACGGCCGGTTGTCCAGGGCCGACGGCAAACGGAAGCCGTAGTCCACCAGGGTCCGCTTGCGGGACTGGTCCCCCCGGTACATGCCCTGGAGCTGGGGGATGGTGATGTGGGATTCGTCGATGACCACCAGGGACTCCCGGGGCAGGTAGTCGAGGAGGGTAGGGGGGGGCTCCCCCGGAGACCTACCGGTGAGGTGCCGGGAATAGTTCTCGATGCCGTGGCAGTAGCCCAACTCCTTCATCATCTCCAGGTCGAAGCGGGTGCGCTCCTCCAGGCGCTGGGTCTCCAAGAGCTTGTCGTGCTGCCGGAACCAGGCCAGGCGCTCGCCCAACTCCGCCTCAATCGCGGCCATGGCCTGGCGGCGCACCAGATCCGGGGTGACATAGTGGGAGGCGGGGTAAACCGTGACCTTTTTCAGGGGCCGCAGGGTTTTTCCCCTTAGGGGGTCGATCTCCCGGATGCTCTCCACCGTGTCGCCCCAAAAATCTATCCGGATGGCCCGGTCTTCTTCATAGGCCGGAAAGATTTCCACCCTGTCGCCCCGCACCCGAAAGGTGCCGCGGTGGAAATCAATGTCATTACGCTCGTACAAGATCTCCACCAGCTTGCT
Organism: Desulfobaccales bacterium; assembly: GCA_041650575.1. GTDB lineage: Bacteria > Desulfobacterota > Desulfobaccia > Desulfobaccales > 0-14-0-80-60-11 > 0-14-0-80-60-11. The sequence goes on along the minus strand of JBAZKX010000026.1, from coordinate 5,916 downwards.
CAGGACCTCCCGGCGATCCTTTTCCATGCCTGCTTCCAGGTAGAGGAGCATGCCGTGGTAGGCCTCGGGGGAACCCAAACCATATATGCACGACACCGAGGCCACGATGATCACGTCGTTGCGGTCGAAGAGCGACCGGGTGGCGGAATGGCGCATCCGGTCGATGGCCTCATTGATGGAGGAATCTTTTTCGATGTAAAGGTCGGCCTGGGGGACGTAAGCCTCGGGCTGGTAGTAATCGTAATAACTGACAAAATACTCCACCGCGTTGTCCGGGAAAAACTCCTGGAACTCGCCGTAGAGCTGGGCCGCCAGCGTCTTGTTGGGGGCCAACACCAGGGTGGGCAGGTCTAACTGCGCCACCACGTTGGCAATGGTAAATGTCTTCCCGGACCCGGTGACCCCCAACAACACCTGGTGGGGATGACCGGCCTTGACCCCGGCCAATAACTTCCGGATGGCCTGGGGCTGGTCCCCCGCGGGCGTAAACGACGTGACTAATTGGAACTGGTCGGGCATATAGGATTAATCGGCCTGGATAATGAAAAACTATCTTAAAAATATAACATTTTTGCAGGCAAGAGCTAAGCCCTAACGGCGTTTTGCGTCTTTGCGACTTGACGTGAGAATTTCCTCTCGTCAAGTCGCAAGGATGCAAAGACTAACCTTTTACTCGCCAGATGGTCCCTTGCGCGGTATCTTCCAGGAGGATATCCAGGTCCAGGAGTTGTTTGCGGATGGCGTCGGCCCTGGCCCAGTCCTTGTCTTTCCGGGCCTGGGTGCGTTCGTCGATGAGTTGCTGGATTTCTTCGGGGGAGATGGCCAGGTCCGCGGCTTTTTGCCGCAGGGTGGTAAGCATGGTCTGGGGGTCGGCCTGCAGCAGGTTCAGGACTCGGCCCAGGTCCACCAGTTCGTCGTGCATTTCCCAAAGCAGGGTGAGGTAGCCGGGATCCGGGGAGGGCGTCTCCAGGAGGCGGTTGAGCAGGCGCACGGTCTCGAAGAGATACCCCAGGGCCTGACCGGTGTTGAGGTCGTCATCCATGGCTGCGTCGAACCGGGCCCGCAACGAACCCAGGCGGTGAAATTCTTCCAGGGTCAGGTTGTCTGGATAGGTGTCCACGAGGGGTTGGCGCTTCAGGTCCGGGTAGGGGCGCAGCACCTCCCGGATTCGGGCCAGACAGGCATAGAGGCGCAGGAGCGCGGTCTCGGCTTCGGCCAGGGCCGCATCCGAAAAGTCCAGGGGGCTGCGATAGTGGCAATTGATGAGAAAGAAGCGCACCACTTCGGCGGGGAAGCGGGCCAGGACCTCCTTTACGGTGAAGAAGTTCCCCAGGGACTTGGACATCTTCTCCTGGTTGATGGTGAGCAGGCCATGGTGCAGCCAAAAGCGGGCAAAGGGTTGGCCGGTGGCCGCCTCAGACTGGGCCAGTTCGTTTTCATGGTGGGGGAAGACCAGGTCCTGGCCGCCGCCGTGCAGGTCGAAGGTCTCGCCCAGGTAATACATGCTCATGGCAGAGCATTCGATATGCCAACCCGGCCGCCCGGGTCCCCAAGGGCTGTCCCAGGCCGGTTCCCCGGGCTTGCTGCCTTTCCAGAGGACGAAATCCAGGGGGTCTTCCTTGTTGGGGTCCACCTCGATCCGGGCTCCGGCCTCCATGTCCTCCACTTTCTGGCCCGAGAGCTTGCCGTAGTCGGGAAAGCGCCGCACCCGGAAAAAGACGTCGCCGCCGCCGGGGTAGGCAAAGCCCCGGTCCACCAGGCGTTCGATGAGATCGAGGATCTGGGGGATATGCTCCGTGGCCTTGGGTTCGATATCCGCGGGCGGCAGGCCCAGGGCGGTCATGTCCTCCAGAAAAGAGGCGATGTAACGTTCGGCCACCTCCTTCCAGGATAGACCCGTATCCCGAGCCCGGCGAATGATCTTGTCGTCGATGTCCGTGAAATTGCGCACCCAGGTGACCTGCAGGCCCCGGCGCCGCAGGTACCGGACCAGGACTTCAAAGGCCACACAAGAGCGGGCGTGTCCCAGGTGACTGTCATCATAAACTGTCACGCCGCAGGCATAAAAGCCCACTTTTCCGGGGGTGAGGGGCTTGAAGGGTTCTTTGCGTCTGCTTAAGGTATTATATAGTTGCATGGGAAATAGGGGTTGACAAGGTCGGGAATTTAGGCGAAGTCAATCCCCAATCAGGCCGCCGAGCTGGCCGCCCTCTGGGGGAGAATGATGTCCGAGGTCATCAGTCAGGTTACCAAAAATGCCCGGGAAGTGGTTTTCCTTTCCCTGTCCGAATTTAAAGGTCATCGCCTCATCGATATTCGGGTCCACGTGCCGGGGGACCAGGAAGGCGACTGGGTCCCCACCCGCAAGGGCGTATCCCTGGCGGTGGGGCTCTATCCCGCCTTCAAGCAGGCCCTGGGGGAACTGGAGCAAGCCTTGATCAAGCAAGGTCTACTGGACCCGGAAGACCTGGAATCCACCGACTAAGCCCTTAAGATTTATTACTATACTGAATCCGGCTCGCCGATGCAATGAAAAGGAGCCAGGGGAGGAGTCCGGAAGTTTGAGGCGACCCAGACCGTTAGGCCCTTTTCCGGTTGGCGCGGCGCCGGCTTTTTTCCCGGTAAAGACGGCGGTCCGCTTGGGCCAGGAGGGTGGCGGCGCTGGCCGGCCGCCGGGGATGAAAGGCGGCATGGCCCAGAGACAGCCCCACCGGGAGTTCCGGAAAGGCTGCGGACAATTCCTGCTCCACGTCCTGCCGCAAGAGATTTAGCTGGGTCAGGGAACGGTGGAAGAAGCAGGCAAACTCATCTCCGCCCAGGCGCGCCAGGACTTCGCCCTCTTTCAGGTTTTGGGACCAGATTCGGCCCAATTCGATTAAGAAGTCGTCCCCCAACTGGTGGCCCCAACGATCATTGATCTCCTTGAACCCATCCACGTCCACGATGGCCACCAGAAAGGGGGTGGCGTCCCGGCATGCCTGTAGCAGGAAATTATCCCAGTACCGCCGATTATACACGCCGGTCAGGGCGTCGCGCTGGGCCTGGTTCCACAGGGCCTTTTGGGTGCGCGACAGACGCAGGCCCGCCTTGACCTTGGCGCTCACCTCCACGGGATCAATGGGCTTGGTGATAAAATCATCCGCCCCATGGGCAATCCCTTTGCCGATATAGCTTTTTTCCAGAGCGGTGAGGAAGATGAAAAAGGTATCCTTGAGAGCGGGGTCGGTCTTGACGGCCCGGCAGATCTGGGGACCGTCCATACCCGGCATCATCCAGTCGCAGATGATGAGGTCCGGTTTCAGGGCGCGGGCCTGGGCCAGGGCCCGCGGGCCATCCGGGACGCAGATTACCCGGTACCCGTCTTTCTCTAAAAATTTGCGCAGGATCTGGAGACAGGCTGGGTCATCATCGACCACTAACACCTGGGAGTTGTAAGACATGTTCATTCTCCCGGGTCGGGTAGTTCGCCCTGACCCGTCCGGCAAGGCCGGGATTAGTTCCTGGCCAAGTGACGGCCGACCTTGTCCACCAATTCGTGGGCCCGAAAGGGTTTGATCAGACAGGGCGGCAGTGGGTGGGAATCCTGGCTCAACGTGGCGTCGTGGCCGGTAACCAGGATCACCGGGATGCCCCTGGTTTCGAGGTTTTTCTGCAGGCTGCGGTACAGGTCCAGGCCGCTGTGGAGCACCCCCTGGGGCCGCACCGGCAAACCCATGTCGATGGTGATCAGGTCGGGCTTGAGACGCTGGCCCCCTTCCAGACCGTCGTCGGCGGTGACGGCAAACGCGGTGCGAAAGCCATGCTTATGGAGGATGCGGATCATCATGTCCAGGACCTTGGGTTCATCCTCCACCACGAGGATCAGAGGCCCAGACGCGGGCCCCTGCACCTGAAAGCCTTGTTCCCGATCATCACTCCGCCGCCAAAACAGTGTCTGGGACGTGACCAGGGGGAGGGTGAACGAGGCCGTGGTGCCGTGACCCGGCCCGGGGCTGCTCAGCCAGATTTGCCCTCCCATGAATTCCACCAGGTTCTTGCAGATGGCCAATCCCAGGCCCGTACCGCCGAATTGCCGGGTAGAGGAGCCGTCGCCCTGAACGAATTTCTGAAAGAGGATTCCCTGACTCTCCGTAGGGATGCCGACCCCCGTATCCCGCACCTGGAAACGCACGTGGCCTTTGCTCGGAAAAGACCGGGCCTGGACCCGCACCTCACCCTTCGGGGTGAACTTGATGGCGTTAGCCACCAGATTCAGCAGGATCTGTTGTACTTTGCCGGGGTCGGCCCGAACCAGAAGCCGGCCCGGCGGAGTTCCAAACTTCAGTCGCAGATTTTTCTGCTCCGCCTGTAGCCTGGTCAACTTTTCCACTTGCTCGAAGACCGTGGCGACATCGACTTCCGTCAACTGGAGCTCCAGTTCGCCGGCATCGATCTTGGCGCTGTCCAAAAGTTCGTTGATCAGGTTAAGGAGGTTCTGGGCGCTGTCATAGGCGTGCTGGAGGAAAAGCCGTTGCTCTTCGGGACTGTCGCAGAGGCCGTCCAGAACCAGGCGCACAAAACCCAGGATGGCGTTTAAGGGAGTGCGCAGTTCGTGGGAGGTGTTGGCCAAAAATTCGCTCTTCAGGCGATTGGCCCGGGCCAGTTCCAGGTTGGCCAACTCCAGGCTGCGGTTAAGGTCGATCAAGGCCAATTCTTGCTGGCGCAACTGGCGGATAAGATCCTCGGGATTGCGGGCGTCATTGATGACGGCCACGCTGCCCAGGGTCCGGGAGGCCTCGTCCCGGATCCGGATCACGGTAACCTGCACCGGGACTGCCTGGCCGTCGGCCCTAAGGGCCTGGATAGGCCAGTTATCCACCCGCCCGTGGCGCCGGACCTCAGCCAGCATCCGGTTCAGGGACGAGCAATCGGCATAGAGCTCGCGGAAATCCCGGCCCTTGATCTCCTCCGCGCTCATGCCGTAGATATGCTGGCAAACAGGATTGGCGTAGCGCACCTTGCCCTGATCGTCGACGATGCCCACACAGCGCAAACTCAGGTTTAGCAGGGTCTCCAAAAAGCTGGAAGCAACCCGATCCCACGCGGAAGGCAGCGACAGCCCGGTTCCTTCCGGGGGCGAGTCCGGCCTCGGTTCCACAGCCTCAAGGTTCACATCCTTCTCCATATTCTGATAATGTCGGCATTCCCCCGGGAAACTTGAAACTCTGCAAGCGTAAATTTCCCCGAACGCCTTGCATCAGGTGATCCCGGTACTATCTTAAACAATAAATTAGCGGTTCCGACTAAGGATCAGGGAGGAGGCAGTATGGCTTACGCCGCCAAAGATTTCTCTTTTTTGTTGGGGATGCCGGGATTCAGCGACACTCTCCTCAAGAATCATTTCACCCTTTACCAGGGCTACGTGAATAATACCAATAAAGTCATGGAGCTCCTGGCCGGCATGGTTAAGGATGGCAAGGAGGGCACCCCTGAATTTGGCGAGTTGAAACGCCGCCTGGGGTGGGAATTCAACGGCATGCGGCTGCATGAACTCTATTTTTCGAACCTGGGGGGGGACGGTGACATGTCCAAGGCCCCCAAGCTGATGAAGAAAAAGCAGGAGCAGTTCGGCTCCGTGGATATGGCCGCCAAAGATTTCAAGGCCACCGCGACCATGCGGGGCATCGGCTGGGTCGTCATGTACCAGGATATCGAGAACGGCCTCATCTTCAACCAGTGGATCAACGAACACGATGTCGGCCATCCCGCGGGTTGCAATCCCATTCTAATCCTGGACGTTTTTGAACACGCCTTCATAACCGATTATGGGCTGAAGCGGGCCGATTACATCGCGGCCTTTTTCAAGAACGTCAAGTGGGACGTGGCTGAAGCGCGCCTGCTCTAAAAACCATCCCGCCCGACCGTCCTGGGGGCCGG
>JBAZKX010000025.1:0-12475 GCA_041650575.1 Desulfobaccales bacterium | reverse complement strand
CTGGAAAAAGAACTGCGCTTCGCCATCCGGGAAGGCGGCCGTACGGTCGGCGCCGGCGTGGTGAGCGAGATCGTGGAATAATCCTATGAGAGACATCGTTACCTTAGCCTGTACTGAATGCAAGCGGCGGAACTACACCACCACCAAAAACAAGCGGCGGACACCGGATCGGCTTGCCTTTAAAAAGTACTGTTCTTTTTGTCGTGACCATACCCTTCATCGAGAAAGCAAGTAAGGGGAGAAGACAGGCCAGTAGCTCGAACGGTTAGAGCGCCGGTCTCCAAAACCGGATGTTGGGGGTTCGAATCCCTCCTGGCCTGCCAGTTATGGGAGACATGGGACCAAGGGGTCGGTTGGGGAGTTGCCGTTATCTAACCGCGTACCTAGAATCTCTCCTTGAATTCCCGCAATCGAGGTGTTCCGGGGTTACCAGCGAATCAGCCTGGATCTGCCTTTGCCGCCAGCGGGCGCTGCCGGCGTCGGGCGGATCATGTCGCGTTACGGGGAACAGTAGAGTGAAACCAGCATGAAAAAGATCAAGACGAAGCCCAAAGCGAACCAGAAAGAAACCGGCGTTGACGCTCCCCGGGGTCAGGTGGTCAAACTCAAGGCGGGGAAAGCGCGCCCCGGCTGGTTCAGCAAGGTGCCGCCGATCAAGCAGTATTGGGTCCAGAGCAAGAATTTTGTCCTGGAAGCGATTCAGGAACTCAAGAAAACCACCTGGCCCAACCGTAAAGAAACCCTGGGCACCACGGGCGTGGTCCTGGTGCTGGTGTTTTTCATTGCCGGTTATTTGGGACTGGTGGATTTCCTGCTATCCCACATGGTTCGTTTCTTCGTGCACTGAGACAAAAGGGCAAGACCGTGGCCAAACAGTGGTACATCATCCATACCTATTCGGGCTTTGAGCAGAAGGTGAAGAACGCCATCATGGAGCGAGCCCGGTCCCGGGGCCTGGAAGACCTGGTGGACCAGGTCCTGGTGCCCACGGAGACGGTAGAGGAGATGGTCAAGGGGGAGCGCAAGCTCTCCTCCCGGAAATTCTACCCGGGTTACGTCCTGGTGCACATGGAGTTGACCGACGATTCCTGGCACCTGGTGAAGGACACCCCCAAAGTGACGGGCTTCGTGGGCAGCAAAGAAGAGCCGGTGGCCATCCCCGAAGAAGACGCGGCCAAGATCATCGCCCAGATGCAGGAAGGGGTGCTCAGGCCCAAGCCCAAGATCAGGTTCGAACAGGGGGACAAGGTTCAGGTGACCGATGGGCCCTTTACCAATTTTACCGGGGTAGTGGACGAAGTGAAGCCGGACCGCGGCCGGGTGCGGGTGATGATCAGCGTCTTCGGGCGGCCGACGCCGGTGGAGCTGGAATTCACCCAGTTGGAGAAGATTTAGAAGCAAAGCAGTCAGCGGTTAGCAGTTAGGAATTTGCAGTCAGCGGGAAAGAATCTAGGAATTGGCGTTTTTGCTAACTGCTGATTGCTAACTGCTAACAGCTTTCAAACGGAGAAAGTGTCACATGGCCAAGAAAGTAATCGCCCAGATCAAATTGCAGATTCCCGCGGGGCAGGCGAACCCGTCCCCGCCCATCGGCCCGGCCTTGGGCCAGCATGGGGTCAACATCATGGAATTCTGCAAGAGTTATAACGCCAAGACCGCGGGCCAGGAAGGGACCATCATCCCGGTGTTGATCACCGTGTTTGCCGATCGCTCCTTCACGTTTGTGACCAAGACGCCGCCGGCGTCGGTGCTGCTCAAGCAGATGGCCCAGATTGCCAAGGGCGCCAAGGAGACCAGCCGGGAGAAGGCGGGGCAGATCACCAGGACGCAACTGGAAGAGATCGCCAAGCAGAAGATGCCGGATCTGAACACCACCAGCCTGGAAATGGCCATGCACAGCATCGCCGGCACCGCCCGGAGTATGGGCATCGAGATTGTCGAGTAGCAGGGGCCAGGGATCAGGGACCAGGGGCCAGAGGTAAAAGCTGACCCCTGATCCCTGACCCCTATCCCCTGTATTAAAAGGGAGAGTGATACCGATGGCCAAACATGGCAAACGATATCGGGAGGCCGCCGCCAAGGTGGACCGCAATCAGCGCTATCTCTTCCAGGACGCCGTCAACCTATCCCTGGAGGCTGCCTCCAGCAAGTTTGACGAAACCGTGGAGATCGCGGTGGCCCTGGGGGTGAACCCGCGCCACGCCGACCAGATGGTCCGGGGCGCGGTGGTCCTGCCGAATGGGCTGGGAAAAACCGTGCGGGTCCTGGTGTTCGCCAAAGGGGAAAAGGAAAAAGAGGCGATGGACGCGGGCGCCGACCACGTCGGGGCCGAAGACCTCATCGAGCGCATTAAGGGCGGCTGGATGGAATTCGATAAAGCCGTAGCTACTCCGGATCTCATGGGCGCGGTGGGCAAGATCGGCAAGATTCTGGGTCCCCGGGGCCTGATGCCCAACGTCAAGGTGGGGACCGTCACCTTCGAGGTGGCTAAAGCGGTGAACGAACTCAAAGGCGGCAAGGTGGAGTTTCGGGTGGACCGGGCCGGGGTGATTCATGCCCCGGTGGGCAAGGTGTCCTTCGGCGCCGACAAACTCCTGCAAAATCTGGCGGCCTTGATGGATTCCCTGGTGCGCCTGAAGCCGGCGACCGCCAAAGGCACCTATATGAAGGGCATCCATGTGAGCACCACGATGGGGCCGGGAATCCCCGTGGACACCAGCGACGTCAAGAACCTGGTGCGCCTGCTGTAAAGGAGGAGTGGGGTGAATAAGCAAGAGAAAGCCGATATTGTCCAGGGAATCCTGGAAAAGGTGTCGAAGTCGCAGATCGGCATCTTGACGGATTTCAAGGGACTGAAGGTGGAAGATATGACCCGGCTCCGGCGGCAGCTCCAGGAGAGCGGCGCGGAGCTCACGGTGGTGAAGAACACCCTGCTCCGGCGCGTGGCGGCCGATGATTCTCCCATGAATCCCCTGATGCCGCACTTCACCGGGCCCAATGCCCTGACTCTGGGGTATGGCGATCCGGTGGCGGTGACCAAGGTGCTCATCAAGTTCGCCCAGGAAAAGCCCCTGCTCCAGATCAAGGCGGGGGCCCTGGGGGGCCAGGCCTTGACCGTCAAGGACCTGGAAGCCCTGAGCAAACTGCCGGCCCGGGAGGTGTTGCTGGCCCAACTGCTGGGAGTGATGCAGGGCGTGCCTACCGCGCTGGTCTCGGTGCTGGCCGCGGTCATCCGGAACCTGCTCAACGTGCTGGTGGCCTTGAAGGATAAAAAGGCCGAGTCCGAGCCGGCGGCGGCTCCGGTGGAGGCAGAGGCTTCGGAGGTTGAAGCTGGCCCGGTGGCTGAAGAGGCGCCGGCGGCGACAGAAGGCGCACCTGAGGCCGAGACTGAACCTAAAGAGTAAGGGCGGACACCTGAGTCGGCCCCTAGGGGAAGCCGGCGGCCGCAGGCAAAAATGACTTAGCCGGCCCCGGTAATCTTGAAATTAAGTAAGAAAGATTTACTTGAGGATAAGGAGGAAGTTAAGATGGCCATTTCTCGTGCAGAGGTAGTTGACTACCTAGCCAACATGACGGTGCTGGACCTTTCCACGCTCATCAAGGAGCTGGAAGAGAAGTTTGGGGTGTCGGCGGCGGCCCCGGTGGCGGTGGCCGCGGTGGGCGGCGTGGCCGCGGAGGCGGCTCCGGCGGCGGAAGAGCAAACCGAATTCGACGTGGTCCTGACGGTCTGCGGGCCCAACAAGATCCAGGTGATCAAGGAAGTCCGGGCCGTCACCAACCTGGGACTGAAAGAAGCCAAAGAAGCGGTGGAAAACGTGCCCACCACTTTGAAAGAAGCGATTTCCAAGGCGGAAGCCGAAGAGATCAAGAAGAAGTTGGAAGCTCAGGGAGCTACCATCGAAGTTAAGTAGTTCCTGAAGTTCGGCCATCCTTCTAAGGAGTGCCCATGGCGAAGGTATTATCGCCTTTACGGCTGTATCGAAAAAATTTCGGCAAGATCGAGCGGATTGTGGACATTTCTAATCTCATTGAGATGCAGAAAGAGTCCTATCATCGCTTCTTGCAAAAAGACGTGGAACCGGCGGCGCGCTCGGATTACGGCCTCCAGGGAGTGTTCAAGAGCGTCTTTCCCATCCGGGATTTCAGCGGCGTGTGCGCCCTGGAATTCGTCGAGTACGGCTTGGGCGATCCCAAGTACGACGTGGACGAGTGCCAGCAGCGGGGCATGACCTTTGAAGTGCCCATGAAGATTCGGGTGCGCCTGGTGGTCCACGACCTGGGTCCGGACTCCAAAGCCCAGACCATCCGGGATATCAAAGAGCAGGAGATCTATTTCGGCACCCTGCCCCTGATGACCGAGCACGGCACTTTTATTATCAATGGCACCGAGCGGGTCGTGGTGAGCCAGTTGCACCGTTCCCCGGGTCTCTTCATTGACCATGACCGGGCCAAGATTCACTCCAGCGGTAAAATCATCTACTCCGCCCGGTTGATTCCGCTCCGGGGCTCCTGGATCGACTTCGAGTTCGATCCCAAGGATATCCTTTACGTGCGCATCGACCGGCGGCGCAAGTTTCCCGCCACCATCCTGCTGAAGGCCCTGGGGTACAGCACCGAAGAACTGCTCAATTTCTTCTATAAGACCCAGCGGGTCTATTTGGAAGGCGAGACCGTCCAGCAGGCCTTTGTGCCGGAATTGCTGGTGGATAAAACCACGACCACCGACATCCCCGACCCCAAGAGCGGGGACGTCCTGATCAAGAAGGGCAAACGCCTGACCCCGGTATTGATTCAAAAGATGAAGCGGGCCGGGGTGGTGTCTGTCCAGGGAGTCGCCGCGGACCTGGTGGGCCGGGTGGCGGCCCATGACATCCTGGACCCGGAGAACGGCGAGGTCCTGGCCACCTGCAACGAGATGCTCGCTCAGGACAAGATCGAGCAGATGATGGCCCGGGGCGTGAAGGAGTTGGACCTGCTCTTCATCGACGGGGTCAACGTCAGCCCCTGCCTCAGGAATACCCTGATCGCGGACAAGACCACCTCCGTCAAGGAAGCCATCCTCGAGATTTACCGCCGCCTGCGTCCCAGCAACCGCCCCAACGACGAAGTGGCGACCAGTTTCTTCCAGAATCTCTTTTTCAACCCCGAATACTACGATCTGTCGCCGGTGGGCCGCCTCAAGCTGGACCTGAAACTCAGGTCCGAAGAAGAGCGCCTACCGCTGACCAAGACCACCCTGGACAAAGAGGACATCCTTCTGGCGGTTCGGGAACTCATCACCCAGAAGGACCGGGAAGGACCGGTGGACGACATCGACCACCTGGGGAACCGGCGGGTCCGGGCCGTGGGGGAATTGCTGGAAAACCAGTTCCGGGTGGGTCTGGTCAGGATGGAGCGGGCCATCAAGGAACGCATGGCCATCCAGGACCTGGACACCCTGATGCCCCACGACCTGGTGAACGCCAAGCCGGTCCAGGCGGTGATCAAAGAGTTCTTCGGCACCTCCCAGTTGTCCCAGTTCATGGATCAAACCAATCCCTTGAGCGAAATCACCCACAAGCGCCGCTTGAGCGCCCTGGGACCCGGCGGTCTGACCCGGGAGCGGGCCGGCTTCGAGGTGCGGGACGTACACCCCACCCACTACGGCCGTATCTGCCCCATTGAGACGCCGGAAGGTCCCAATATCGGGCTCATCGTGTCGCTGTCCACTTTTGCCCGGGTCAACGAACTGGGGTTCATCGAAACCCCCTACCGGGTGGTGGAAAAGGTGGAGGTGCGCGGCAAGACCGAGACCCGGGTCACCAAGAAGATCCGGTACTTGAGCGCCCTGGAGGAAGGTGACAAGGTCATCGCCCAGGCTAACGCCCCCCTGGACAGCAAGGGACGGTTCCTGACGGAGATGATCGAGGCCCGGAAGTGGGGGGAATTCATCATCGCCCACCCCAAAGATATTGAATACATGGACGTCTCCCCCAACCAGTTGGTGAGTGTGGCCGCGTCCCTGATTCCCTTCCTGGAGCACGACGACGCCAACCGCGCCCTGATGGGCTCCAACATGCAGCGCCAGGCGGTGCCGCTGTTGACCAGCAGCACGCCGCTGATCGGCACCGGCATGGAAGGCGTGGTGGCCCGGGATTCGGGGGTCACCATCACGGCCCGGCGCCGGGGTTACGTGGAGGACGTGGATTCCATCCGCATCGTCATTCGAGCGGAGTCCGGCCAGGGCGGCAACGGCTCTCCGGTGGACATCTACAAACTGACGAAGTTCCAGCGCACCAACCAGAATACCTGCTTTAACCAGCGGCCCATCGTGGCCCCGGGCGATCTGGTGGAGAAAGGCCAGATCATCGCCGACGGCCCGGCTACCTTCATCGGGGAACTGGCCCTGGGCAAGAACGTCATGGTGGCCTTCATGCCCTGGGGCGGCTACAACTTTGAAGACTCCATTCTGGTGAGTGAACGCCTGATTAAAGACGACGTCTTCACTTCCATCCACATCGAAGAATTCGAGGTGATGGCCCGGGACACCAAGCTGGGTAAAGAGGAGATCACCCGGGATATCCCCAACGTGGGGGAAGACGCCTTAAGCAACCTGGATGACAGCGGCATCATCCGGCTGGGTTCCGAAGTGCGCCCCGGCGACATCCTGGTGGGCAAGATCACCCCGAAAGGGGAGACCCAGCTTACCCCGGAAGAGAAGCTCCTGCGGGCCATTTTCGGCGAGAAGGCCGGCGATGTGAAAGACACCTCCCTCAGGGTCCCCCCGGGGATCGAAGGCGTGATCATCGACGCCCGGGTCTTTTCCCGCAAGGGCGTGGAAAAGGATGACCGCAGCCGCTCCATCGAAGACGAAGCCGTGGCCAAGCTGCAAAAGGACCAGGGCGACGAAATCGGCATCATCACCCAGACTTACCGTCAGAAGGTGAAAGATCTGGTGGTGGGACAAAAAGTGGTGGAAAACCTGGATGACGAGCGCACCGGCAACACCTTCCTGCACGCGGGAGACCCGGTGACCGCGGAGTTGGTCAACCGGCATAACCTGGAGTTCTGGCGCCACGTCTCCTTCGAGGAGGCCGGTCTGGAAGACCAGTTGGACCAGCTCCTGGACCGCTATCAGGAACAGCTCCACCTGGTGAACATGGTCTTTGAGGCCAAGTTGGGCCGGCTCCGGAAGGTGGACGAGCTGCCTCCGGGGGTCATCAAGAAGGTCAAGGTCTTCGTGGCCATGAAACGCAAGCTGGCCGTGGGTGACAAGATGGCCGGCCGCCACGGCAACAAAGGCGTGGTCTCCCGCATCATGCCGGAAGAAGACATGCCTTATTTTGCCGACGGCACCCCGGTGGACATCGTGCTCAACCCCCTGGGCGTACCTTCCCGTATGAACGTGGGGCAGGTGATGGAAACCCACCTGGGGTGGGCCTCCCATGCGTTGGGCAAGCAGATCGGCGAGATGATCGACACCTTCTACAGCCTGGATGCCATCAAGACCCGCTTGAAGCGGATCATGAAGGCCGACAAGCTCCTGGGCGAAGAGATCGACAGTCTGACCTTTGACGAGCTGCGGGCCATATGGAAGAAGCACTACCAGGACGGCCTGCACATGGCTTCCCCGGTCTTTGACGGGGCCACGGAAGAAGAGGTCCAGACCTTCCTGGGCGAGGCCGGGCTGCCCACCGGGGGCCAGGCGCGCTTAAGGGACGGCCGCAGCGGCGAAGAGTTCGACCGGGACGTGACCGTGGGCTGCATGTATATGATGAAACTGCATCACCTGGTGGCCGACAAGATCCATGCCCGCTCCATCGGACCGTACTCTTTGGTGACCCAGCAGCCCTTGGGCGGCAAGGCCCAGTTCGGCGGCCAGCGCCTGGGTGAAATGGAAGTCTGGGCCCTGGAGGCCTATGGCGCAGCTTACACCCTGCAAGAATTCCTGACGGTAAAATCGGACGACGTGGCCGGCCGTACCCGCATGTATGAAAAGATCTTTAAAGGCGAATACGATCTGGAAGCGGGGCTGCCGGAATCCTTCAACGTCCTGGTGCGGGAGCTCAAGAGCCTGGCGCTCAACGTCGAGCTCCTGAAAAAGGACAAGGACAAGTCCTGAGGAATAAGCCTTTTATGGAAAAAATGCGCGAAGTCGCTTTAGAAGATTTAAACAGCCTGTTCGCCAGGCCGGAAGACCCGATTGCCATCGAGGCGGTGCGGTTGTCCCTGTCGTCTCCGGACATGATCCGCTCCTGGTCGTTCGGGGAAGTCAAAAAGCCCGAGACCATCAATTACCGGACCTTCAAGCCGGAACGGGACGGCCTGTTCTGCGCCAAAATCTTCGGACCCGCCAAAGATTACGAATGTAACTGCGGCAAATACAAGCGCATGAAACATCGGGGGATCACCTGCGAAAAATGCGGTGTGGAGGTGATCCAGTCCAAGGTGCGCCGGGAACGCATGGGCCACATCGAGCTGGCCTGCCCGGTGGTACACATCTGGTTTTTGAAGAGTTTGCCCAGCAAGATCGGCAACCTCCTGGATCTGACCCTTAAAGAACTGGAAAAGATCCTTTATTTCGAAGCTTACGTGGTGGTGGACGGCGGCGATACCGCCCTGACCAAGGGGATGCTGCTATCCGAGGAAAAATACCGCCAGTCCCGGGATGAGTTCGGCGACCGGTTCAAGGCCGGCATGGGCGCTGAGGCCATCCGGGAGATGTTGAAGGTGGTGGACCTGGAGGCGATGTCCCGGGAAGTGCGCGCGGAGATGCTCAAGACCAGCTCGGACGCCAAGCGCAAGAAGCTGGGCAAACGGCTGAAGATCATCGATGCGTTCCGGGAATCGGGCCAGCGGCCCGAATGGATGGTCATGGAAGTCATCCCGGTGCTGCCGCCGGACCTGCGGCCCCTGGTGCATCTGGACGGCGGCCGCTTCGCCACCTCGGACTTAAACGACCTTTACCGGCGGGTGATCAACCGCAACAACCGCTTGAAACGGCTCCTGGAACTCAATGCGCCGGATATCATCATCCGCAATGAAAAGCGCATGCTTCAGGAAGCGGTGGACGTGCTGTTCGAAAACGGCCGCCGCGGCCGCACCATCACCGGCCCCAACAAGCGGGCGTTAAAATCGCTCTCCGACATGCTCAAGGGCAAGCAGGGCCGCTTCCGTCAGAACCTCCTGGGCAAACGCGTGGATTACTCGGGCCGCTCGGTGATCGTCATCGGCCCGGAACTGCGCCTGCACCAGTGCGGCCTGCCCAAACAGATGGCCCTGGAGCTCTTCAAGCCCTTTATTTTCCACAAGCTGGTGGCCCGGGGCTACGCCACCACCATTAAGGTGGCCAAACGCCTGGTGGACCGGGAGACCCCGGAGGTCTGGGATATCCTGGACGAAGTGGTCAGAGAACACCCGGTGATGCTCAACCGGGCCCCGACCCTGCACCGGCTGGGCATCCAGGCCTTCGAGCCGCTGCTCATCGAAGGCAAGGCCATCCAGCTCCATCCCCTGGTGTGTACCGCGTTCAACGCCGACTTCGACGGCGACCAGATGGCTGTGCACGTGCCGCTGTCCATTGAGGCCCAGATCGAGGCCCGGGCCCTGATGATGTCCACCAACAACATCCTCTCCCCGGCCAACGGCGATCCCATTATCATCCCCACCCAGGATATCGTCCTGGGGCTCTACTATCTCACCCGGGAACGCCCCTTCGCCAAAGGCGAGCGGATGCCCCAAAACGACAAAAAGCCCATGCCCTACGCCGATCCCGAAGAAGTGCGGGTGGCCTACGACCAGGGCCAGGTGCATCTGCAAGCCCGCATTCCGGTGCGCATCGACGGCAAGATCTATAACACCACGGTGGGCCGGGTGATCCTGAGGGAGATTCTCCCCGAGGGCCTGCCCTTTGACCTGATCAACGGCACCATGACCAAGAAGGAGATCCGCAAGCTCATCGCCTACGGCTATCGCAAGTGCGGCATCAAGCAGACGGTCATCTTTGCCGACCAGTTGAAAAATCTGGGCTATAAATACGCCACCCAGGCGGGCATCTCCATCTCCATCAAGGACATGGTGATCCCCAGCCGCAAGCCGGCCATCCTGGGACAATCCCAGACCGAAGTGAACCAGGTGGAGGAACAGTACCAGGAAGGTCTCATCACCGAAGGGGAAAAATATAACAAGGTGGTGGACATCTGGGCCAAGGCCACCGACGAAATCGCCGCCGAGATGATGGCGGAGATGGCCCGGGAAGTGGTGGTGCGGGAGGATCTGGACCCGGAACACCCGGACAAGAACGTGGTGTACCAGGAAGAGGTGGCCTCCTTTAACCCGGTCTTTATGATGGCCGACTCCGGCGCCCGGGGCAGCAAGGACCAGATGCGGCAGTTGGCCGGCATGCGGGGCTTGATGGCCAAACCTTCGGGGGAAATCATCGAAACCCCCATTACCGCCAACTTCCGGGAAGGCCTCACCGTCCTGCAATACTTCATCTCGACTCACGGCGCCCGGAAAGGTCTGGCCGACACCGCGCTGAAGACCGCCAACTCCGGTTATCTGACCCGGCGGTTGGTGGACGTGGCCCAGGATGCGGTGATCACCGAAGAAGATTGCGGCACCATCGACGGCATCAATGTGACGCCCTTGGTGGAAGGCGGCGAGATCATCGAACGCGTGGGCGACCGGGTCTTGGGCCGGGTGGCCCTGGAAGATATTGTTGATCCCCATACCGGCGAAGTGCTGGTGGTGTCCAACGAAGAGATCGACGAGGACGCGGCCCGGCGCATCGAAGACTCCGGCCTGGAGAAGGTGCAGATCCGCTCGGTGCTCACCTGCCAGACCCGCCGGGGCGTGTGCGCCAAGTGCTACGGCCGGGATCTGGGCCACGGCACCACGGTGTCCATGGGCGAAGCCATCGGTATCCTGGCGGCCCAGAGCATCGGCGAGCCCGGCACGCAGCTTACCATGCGTACCTTCCATATCGGCGGCACGGCCTCCCGGCGGGCGGAACAGAGCGTCCACGTGGCCCGGGTCCCGGGTTGGGTGCGGTTCGATAACATGAAATCGGTGGTGGACCGCTTCGGCGATCTGGTGAACCTCTCCCGCCAGGCGGAACTGATCCTGGTGAGCGAAAAGGGCATCGAACGGGAACGCTATCCCCTGAGCTACGGGGCCCACATCAAGGTGAAGGAAGGCCAGGAAGTTCAGGCCGGCCAGGTGCTGGCCGAATGGGACCCCTTCACCAACGCCATGCTGACGGAAGTGGGCGGCACCATCAAGTTCGGCGATATCCTCGAAAATATCACGGTGCAGGAACGGGTGGACCCGGTGACGGGGAAAGCCTCCCGCCTCATCGTCGAGAGCAAGGATGCGGAACTGCGGCCCCGCATCTCGGTGAAGGACATTGAGGGCCTGACCGCCCGGATCCCGGGCTCTCCGGCTTCGGCCCGCTACTTCATGCCGGTGGGCGCCATCATCATGGTGACCGAGGGCGGCCAGGTGTCGCCGGGCGACGTCATCGCCAAGATCCCCCGGGAAACCACCAAGACCAAGGACATCACCGGCGGCCTGCCCCGGGTGGCGGAGCTCTTCGAAGTGCGCAAGCCCAAGGAGACTGCCATCATCAGCGAAATCAGCGGCGTGGTCTCCTTCGGAAAGCACATCAAGGGCAAACGGAAGATCATCGTGGCCCCGGAAGTGGGCAAACCTAAGGAATACCTGATCCCCAAGGGCAAGCACGTGGCCGTGCAGGAAGGCGACTACGTCCGGGCCGGGGACGCCTTGATGGACGGCTCGGCCAACCCCCACGACATCTTGAACATCAGGGGTTTAAAGGAGCTGGCCCGCTACCTGGTGGACGAAGTTCAAGAGGTCTATCGTCTCCAGGGCGTCAAGATCAACGACAAGCACATCGAAGTGATCGTGCGCCAGATGTTGCGGCGCATCAAGGTGGTGACCCCGGGGGACACGGAGTTCCTCATGGGCGAGCAGGTGGAGAAATGGGTCTTCGAAGAGCGGAACGACCTGGCCATGGCCGCAGGCAAACAGCCGGCCACGGGTGAGCCGCTCCTGTTAGGGATCACCAAGGCCTCTCTGACCACCGAAAGCTGGATCTCGGCCGCCTCCTTCCAGGAAACCACCAAGGTGCTGGCGGACGCGGCGGTCCAGGGAAAGATCGACTATTTGCGGGGCCTCAAAGAGAACGTGATTATGGGGCGCCTCATCCCCGCGGGTACGGGCCTGTCCCAGTACCGGGAACTGGATATCAAAATGAGCGAAAGTGCGATGGAACTGCCGCCGGCGGAGATGGCCCCGCCGGAAGGCCTCGAGATGCTGGCGGAGGCGGAGGTCGCGGCCGTACCCGAACAATAATGGGTTGACAATAATCCCTCATTAAATTACAATTACTTGTTTTAGTGGCTATTTGACACCAAGTCAGTCGGAAGTGGAGCGCGTATGCCTACGATTAACCAGTTGATTCGCAAAGGCCGGG
>JBAZKX010000024.1:0-12521 GCA_041650575.1 Desulfobaccales bacterium | reverse complement strand
AAGCAGAAGGGCAGCGGGCTGGGTTTGGCCACAGCCTTTTCCATTGCCAAAAATCATCATGGCTATATTTCAGTGGAGTCAAAATTAGGAGAAGGAACAACCTTTCGGGTCTATCTCCCAGCCAGCGATCAGAAGGTGATTCGACAACCTCAAGAACAAATGGAGCTGATTTCCGGGAAAGGCAAGGTTTTGGTAATGGATGATGAGGCGATGGTGCGGCAGGTTTTGAATAGAATGCTGGAGAGCTTGGGCTATGAGGCGAAGTTTGCCAAGGATGGCGTTGAAGCGCTGGAATTGTTCATGGAGGCGCAGCAATCAGGAGATACTTTTGCCGGGGTAATTCTTGATCTCACGGTTCCCGGCAGCATGGGCGGAAAAGAGACTATGGCAAGGCTTCTGAAGCTCGACCCCCACGTAAAGGCGATAGTCTCCAGCGGTTACTCCGATGATCCGATCATGGCAGATTTTAAAAAATTCGGCTTTGCCGGCGTTATTGCCAAGCCTTATAAGATTTCAGACTTGGGCAAAATATTAAACAAGATCATTAATGGATATGAGTAAGCAATGTTTATGATTTTTAAAGACATCTAAGATACAACATTTCTGCTATTTATGGGACACAGGCCACCCGGTAAGTAATTATTAAGGTTCGTGGCCATTAGATTTAGTTGGAGCTTAGAAGCTCGCGTTCAGCATCTCCACCTTGCCGGAGTGCAGCAGGTACTTGACCACCACCAGTTCCAGGCGTCCCTGATCCAGGGCCGCGCCGATGATCCGGCTCTCCCGCCGCAGGGTTTCCTCCAAGGCTTGCAGGTGCAGGTTCGTAGCCTCTTCCACCAGGTCGTGGCCGCTTTTGCCGGTCTGCCGCGCCGCCTGCGCCGCCGGGGCAATCTGCTTAACGATGGCGCTGATATGCCCTTCATCATGTTCGGGATGCTTGACGGCCGCGGTGACCGCCCCGCAACATTCATGTCCCTTGATGACCAGCAGGGGAACGTGCAGATGCCCCACCGCGTATTCCAGGCTGCCGATGCTGGTAGGTTCGAGCACCAGGCCCGCGGTACGCACCACAAACAGATCGCCCAAACTCTGGTCAAAGATGATTTCCGCCGGCACCCGGGAATCGGAGCAGCAGAGCACCGCGGCCTCCGGTTGCTGGCCCCGGGTGAGGGTCTGTCTCAGGTCCAGTAAGTTTCGCCCTTGAAAAAGTCCCTGAACAAAACGCATATTGCCGGCGATGAGCCGCTGCCATACCTGTTTACCGTTGAGCCCCAGGGGGGAATTTGCCATCGGTGTCTCCAAATCTTGAGGGCTTGGTTATGCCAATCCAGGCTTTGAGAATTCTTGCCGTTTTTAGCTGAAAGCTGATAGCTCAGCTATTTCTCTTCCAGCCGTTTCTTCAGTTCCTTATTCTGCAGAGTCATTTCCCGCCAGCGCATGGCCTTGTCAATGGCCAGCAGGATCTGTTCTTTGCGGAAGGGCTTGCTGATGTAATCAAATGCCCCCTTGGCCATGGCGGCCTCGGCGGATTCCATGGAACCGAACGCGGTGATCATCAGGACTAAGGCGTCTTCGTCCTGCTGCTTGGCCAGGGCCAGCAATTCCATGCCATCCAGGCCTGGCATCTTCAGATCGGTCAGGATCAGGTCAAACTGTTCCTTAGCCAGCAACTCCGCGGCTTCCAGCGGGTTGTTGGTGGTGATCACCTGATGGGCGGTGTAGCCCTCGATGATCATCTTGAGCAAAGACAGCATGTCCAGTTCGTCATCCACAACCAGAATCCGTCCCATATCTTCCGTGCTCTCCTTACTTTTCGGCGCCCTTGGTGGTAACCGCGGTTTCAGGCTGCAGCGACACAAAAAACGTGGTGCCCCGGTTGCCTTCCACCGCTTCCTGAACGCGGGTCTCGAACCGGATTTTACCGCCGTATTTATTGACGATGGCATAGCTGACGGCCAGCCCCAGGCCGGTGCCTTCCCCGACCTTCTTAGTGGTAAAAAATGGATCGAAGATGCGGTCGGCGACTTCTTTGGGAATACCGGTGCCGTTGTCGGCAAAAATCGCCTCCACCATCTGGCTGTAAGGGTTGACCTTGGTAATTACCGTAAGTTTGCCGCCCTCCGGCATAGCCGCCACCGCGTTGTTTACCAGGTTGATAAACACCTGCTGCAGTTCTCCGGAATCACCGTGAACCTGGGGCAGCTCCCGGGCCAAGCGCATCTCCAGGTCTATCTTATGGGTCAGCAAGCTATTCTGAACCAGGGACAACACGGTTTCAATATCTTTGTTAAGGTTAGTGAATTCTTCCTGCTTGGAAGGCTGCCGGGCATAGGTCATTAATTTTTCGACGATGCGCTTGGCGTTGAGCCCCTGCCGTTCGATGGTTTTGAGGATTTCATATTCCTTGCTGTCCGGCGGGATGCGGTCCAGCAAGATCTCGGTAAACCCTAGGATAACCCCTAGCGGGTTATTAATCTCGTGGGCCACCCCTGCGGACAGCGTGCCCAGAGAAGCGAGTTTTTCCGTCTGAAACAGTTGCTCCTCCATGCGCTGGCGGTCGGTGATATCCCGGGCCATGACCAATACCCGGTCCACCGTGCGGCCGTCTTCCCCGAAAACGGGCACGAAATGAGTGGAGAGCCAATAGATCCGGTCCTTAATGCTTACCGCGGACTTGGCTTCCCCGCTCTTCCGGCTGTCCACGACGTCTTGCACATGCGCTAATATGGCGGCCGCGGCGTCGGCTTCAAAAAGATCCGAGAGGGATTTCCCCTGGATGCCCGCGGCCGGGGTGCCGAAGGCTCGGGCCGCCGCGGTGTTGGCGCTGACGAAGGTCCCGTGGTCATCCAATAAGAATATAAAATCCCGGGCGTTTTCCACCACTGATTTATACTGTTCCCGGCTGCGGCGCAAATCCGCCGTGGTATCGTCTACCTCTCGCTGCAATTCCACCGACCAGCGCATTTCGTAGTAGATCACCGCCACCGCGGCCAGAATCAAAGCGAAAATGAGAATTCCCTGAATGAGGAATTGTCTCACATACAGAGAATGGATGGTGCCGTAAACCTCATCGGTGGGCGCCACCACCGCCACTGGCCAAATGCGGGAGCTATCCGGAGTCACCCTGGCATGGCTATAGGCGACAAATTTGGTCATTTCGCCGATGACGCCCCGGTGCCAGCCGGAACTGTATTGGGACGTCCCTTCCTCTCCGGCCAACATCTTCGATTTCTGAATCTCGTTGATTTTCGAAAAATTGATCACCGGGTTGCGGCGGCCGCGAGCCGTAAACGCATCTTCCCCGATAAACTCCCGCTCCGGATGATAGAGAAATACCCCATCGCTGTTGAGCACCCAGCAGTAGCCGGTGCGCCCGGAGCGGATAGCGGCGCAGTAGTGGCCGGTGAACTGACTGGCATCCACCTTAAACACCAGGACCCCGTCCAGCCTGCCCGTCGCCTTGGGGTGGGACTCGTCCACGCTATCTTCGTACACCGGCGTCGCCATGATGAAGAGCGGTACCTTGTGCTCTCCCTGGGGCTGGATCTCAATCGGCCCCTGGTAAATGCGGCCGCGGTTGGCCGGGTCCCGGGCCCAGAGAACCTCCGGGGAGCTGGCGAAATCCTGATCTACGATACGCGGCCCCCCTGCGTCCAGGATGTAGGCCCGGCCGGCATGGGGACCCTCAAAATCGATCCGCATGATGGCGGTCACCCCCAGCTTGGAGAGGTCATTGAAACTGACCTGCATGCGGTTGGACCAGGCCACCGTCTCCAGGTACTGGATAGCCGGGGAATAATCGAGGATCTTGAGCTCCCGACGCAAAAACTCCAGACCGTCTTCGATCTGCCGGGCGGTGGTCTTGGCCAGGATCAGTTGTTGCTGCTGGAAATCCTCGGAAACGATCTCGCGGGTGCGCTGCAGGGACAGCAGCCCCAACACGAAGGCCACCGCCAGCAACAGCACCACCAGCAGGCCCAGGCCCTTGAGGAGTCGCCGAATGTTGAACTTATCCATCGGGTTGCCCATGATGCCTCGATTCCTTTATCCTGGTTGCGGCCCAGGCTGCCGGTCAACACGACCCTATCATGCCGCAGATAAAGGTTTGGGGTCAATGGATTTGTGACCCCTCGGGCGGGGCCGAGAGTGGCGGCGAGTCGCCTCGCGTCGGCCAGGGGGGGAATTATTGCGGGAAGCTCTTCTCCGGGGGGCGTCGTTCGGGCACATAGGCGTGGGGAACCTTCTCTTTGTTCCAGGCCTCGGAGACATAGAGATTACAGTAGCAACTCCCGAAGTCCGCGACATCGGGCTCCCGGTAAATACACGGGCAGATGATGTCTTTATCCCATTGGGCGTCGTTGGCCGCCAGCCGGCACGGGCAGCACATATAGCCGTAGCGCGCTTTGTTGGCCAGCAATCCCTCCAGGAGTTCAAAGACCCTTTGCTTGTCTTTATTGAAATAGTAGCCCTTGGCCTCCTGGCTTTTCTTCAAGACTTCATAGAGTTGCTCAACGTTCATGGGATCCCGAGGACCTCCTTGATTTCTTCTTTTTTGAAGCCCACGATAACCTTGCCGCCGACCACCAGGGTGGGAAAAGCGCACTTGGGATTGATCTGTTTAATCTCTTCTAATACCTTTTTCCTCTGCTCCAAATCCAATTTGTCAACATCCACACAATCGTAGGTCACGCCGCATTGATTCAGGAATTCTTTGGTATCTCTACAATGGCTGCAGGTGCTCAATGAATAAAGTTGGATATCACATTGGTCTTTCATGTCGGCCTCTCCGGGGGACTAATCCTGAATAATTCTGTGGCAAGCATGTTGATAATAAAACCGCCGGCCATTTTTTAATTTTACCATGTTCTCCAATATCTGACAACCGCAGGGTCCGGGACGAGATCGCCAGGCCTCCGCCGGTGCGGCCGCCTCACTCCGCTGGCAGGTCATCCGATATCAAGCCTCTCACTTTGAGGCCGTCTCTGGCGCGCCTGGATTTTTCCTTTCGGCCAGGTTGCCGATAATACTTTCAGTTAATGGTTTCTTGAAAGATTGCCGCACGCAAAATCTTTTACGCGCTATAATGCCTTTGCTTTAGATTTCGACCGGGGAGCACAAATTATTGGTTTCGACATCAGGCGCTGGGCCGCGGCATCGTCAGAGAATTTATCTGAGGCAGATATGAGTTACCCAAAACCACCCATGACGGCCGGTTCAGCCGCGATGCTGGTAACCTTAACCATCCTCGGCTTTCTTGGCAACTATTATAGCCTCCCCCTCTTTTTCGGAGCCGACTTCCTCTTCGGCAGCATTGCCGTAATGCTCATTCTCTATTTTTATGGTCTGGGTTACGGCGTGATTGCCGCAATTATTATCAATATCTACTGTTATTTCCTCTGGGGACATCCTTACGGCTCCCTTAATTTTATTTTGGAAGCTCTCTTTGTGGGGTGCTTACTCCGGTCCGGGCGCAAAAACCTATTCCTGCTCGACGGCGCCTTCTGGATCTTTATCGGCGTCCCTCTAGTGATACTGGAACTTGGCGTAGCACTGCACATGGGCGCCACCCTCACCAGCTTCATCATGCTCAAACAGAGTATCAACGGCATGTTCAACGCCTTATTGGCAACTCTCTGTATCACCTATTTGCCTCTAGACAAAATCTTGGATCCCACCCAGCCCCGCCGAACCTTTTCACTGCACGAAACTCTCTTCAATCTCCTGGCCGCCCTGGCCCTCTTTCCCGCCCTGGTATTAACGGTCATCGGGATCCATCACGAGATGAACGAGATAGAAAGAAATGTCGTAGCCGAGCTGCGCGGGGTATCCGCGGATGTGCAATCGCACCTGAATTTCTGGTACCTCCGCCATCTGCATGCGGTGACCGAACTGGCCATTGCGGCCGGCAAATCCACAATGCTCTCCTCGACAGAGTTGCAGCGGCACACCGAGGTTCTGAGGCAGGCGTTTCCTGATCTTGTCGCCCTCCATGTTGAGAATGCCCAGGGTACCGTTATCACTTTTGCCCCTATGTGCCAGGAAAAGCCAGGCTTCGGTATCGGTCTAAACTTTGCCGATAGAGTCTGGTTCAAAGAGGCAAGGGCGCAAAGACGGCCGTTTTTAAGCGAAGTTTTCATAGGCAACCGAGCGGTTTTTTCGCCGATTGTGAGCCTCGCGGTACCCATCTTGAGGGAACAGGAATTCTGGGGCACCGCCTCCGCCTCTGTGAACCTGAATCGCCTCGGCTGTATTCTCGAACCTTATAAGAAATTTTGGGGCGTCAACCTCACCCTGACTGATTCTCACGGCCACATCATTGCCAGCACTTTACCGACCCGCCGCCCCCTGGGCCGCTTGGACTCCCAGAAGATCGAGGGCTCGCAGCTTATTCAAGGCGCAGTTTATCACCAGTTCCCCCCTGACGAAGGCCTGCCCTCCATGACCCGTTGGCAACAATCCTTTTACGTGCAAGAAACCCGGGTGAGCCCGGAGATCCCCTGGACCCTGATCTTGGAGGCGCCGGTCAGCCCCCATCAGAAACAGCTTTATGCGATTTACATCCAAAACCTGTCGATCATGGCCCTGCTGATCGTCTGCGTCCTGCTGCTGGCCCCGCCCTTAAGCCGCTGGTTGGCCAATCCTCTGGAAAAATTGGCCAAAGTCACCTCGGACATGCCCTATCAGCTCAAACAGCATCGAGACATCGACTGGCCGGAAAGTTCAGCCAATGAGATGGCGGTCCTGATCAATAATTTTCAGTCTATGGCCCTTATCCTGGAACAAAATTTTGAAGCCCTGGAAGCCCGGGGGGAGGAACTGGCCAGAGCCAATGAAGAATTGAGGCGCGAATTCGAAGAGCGGGAGCAGGCCGAGAAGTCTCTGCGGGAAAGCGAGCAACGGTTTCGCGATATTACGGAAAATGCGTCGGAATGGATCTGGGAGGTCGATGCCGCGGGGAAATACACCTATTCCAATCCCATCGCGGAGAAATTATTAGGCTTTCCCCTCGAAGTCATCCTGACGAAACATTTTTATGATTTTTTCCACCCGGATGACCGGGAAGAATTGAAACAAGCCGCGTTCGCGGCGTTTGCCCAAAAACTGCCCTTTCGGGATTTCATCAACCGAAATATCAATGCTCAAGGGGAAATCGTATGGGTGCTGACGAGCGGAGTGCCGTTGCTCGATGACCACGGCAACTTCTTGGGGTATCGCGGCGCCGATCGGGATATCACGAGCCGCAGACAAACGGAGGCCGCGCTCAGGGAAAGCGAAATGAAGTACAGGCTGGTGGTGGAAAATCTGCCTGCGGTGGTATTCAAAGGCTACGCAGATTGGCGGACCGAATTCTTTGATGAGAAAGTGGCGGAGCTGACGGGGTACGACAAGGACGAATTCAATTCGGGAAGGTTGAAATGGTCGGACGTTATCGTTAAAGAAGACCTTCAGACCGCCAAAGAAGCGGTCCGACAGGCTCTCAAAGGCAACAAGCTCTATGCCCGGGAGTACAGGATTATCAGGCAGGGAGGAGATATTATCTGGATACAGGCCCGGGGGCAAATAGTCTGTGATCAGGATGGCAGGATTGACCATATCAATGGTGTGTTTTTTGATATCACCGATCGGAAAAAAGCCGAGGAGGAATGGATCAAACTGAGCAAACTGGAATCATTGGGACTGCTGGCCGGCGGTATCGCCCACGACTTCAATAACATCCTCACCGGCATCCTGGGCAATCTCAGCCTTTGTTTGCTGGAGCGCGCCGTCAGCCCCGAAATGCAGGAAAGATTGATGGAGGCTGAAAAGGCCTGCGAGCAAGCCCGGGCCCTGTCTCGCCAACTGCTGACGTTTGCCAAAGGCGGCGCGCCTATTAAAGAAATCACCGCCATTGATAAAATTCTTGGCGAATCCGCCCTGCTGGCGTGTCGGGGGACCCAATCCCGGTGCGAATTCCATCTTGCTCCCGACCTCTGGGCGGTGGAGATAGATGCCGGGCAAATGAATCAGGTCTTTCAGAATATTGTCATTAACGCGGTCCAGGCCATGCCCCTGGGCGGGACCATCAAGATTTACGGGGAGAACGTAACCATCGAAGAAGACCGCGGTTTGCCCCTCAAGCCGGGGAATTACGTGAAGATTGTCATTCAGGATCAAGGCCTCGGCATTCCGGCGGAATATCTCACGAAAATTTTCGACCCCTACTTTACCACCAAACAGAAGGGCAGCGGTTTGGGTCTGGCTACCAGCTATTCCATCGTCAAGAACCATAACGGGCACCTCGCCGTGGACTCAACCCTCGAAAAAGGCTCAGCTTTTACTATCTATCTCCCGGGCCTGGACCGCAAGATCACCCCGCCGCCCCAAGAACCGGAGGAGCTGATCAAGAGAACGGGCTCTATCCTGGTGATGGATGACGAGATGATTGTCCAAAAGGTGCTAGGGAAGATGCTGGTTTCTCTGGGTTATGACGTAACTTTCGCCCTGGATGGAGAAGAGGCGATCAACATATTTACGGCCGCGCAAGCCTCGGGCCATAATTTTGATGCCGTCATCCTGGATTTGACCGTTCCCGGAGGCATGGGGGGCAAAGAAACCCTGGAAAAACTGCTCAGCCTGGATCCTCACGTCAAGGCCATCGTTTCCAGCGGTTATTTTGATGATTCGGTCATGGCCGAATTCAAGAAATATGGCTTTAGCGGGGTTATTTGCAAGCCCTATACCCTTGCCGAGTTGGGGAAAACCTTGTCCCAGGTGATTACTGGCGCCCGACCGGAATCATTATCCGCCGGATAGCTTCCTTGACACCTAATCACCCTTGGTTTTCCGAAGAAAATCCGGAGTATTTCATCCCCTCCCCTCAAAAAATCGCTAAACCTCTCCATGGACACAAAGCCTGAGGGCCCCCTCCGATACCGGCTAGGGTTGATTCACCGGGCAAACGTCTTATCATTAACGCGTAGAGCAAGGGAGGGGATCAGGCTCAGGCTGCCGCCTTTGACCTTCGAGCTAAATCTGCCCGGTTTGATCCTGGGTAGGACCATACGCAACGGGAAGGCATCCGTGAGTCACACAACCTGGGCCATCGGCGTAGATCTGGGCGGCACCAAAGTGGAAGTCGCGGCGGTGGACTCCCAAGGCGCCATTCGCCGGCAGCTGCGGGAACCCACGGACGTAGGCGGCGGCCCGGACGGCATTACCGCCCAGATCGCCCGGCTGATCCGCGAGGTGAAGCAGGATGGCTCTCCTTATCTCCCCCTGGGCGTAGGGGTGGGGGTGGCCGGCCAGACCACCAAAGACACGGGGGTGGTGCGCTTTTCCCCCAACCTGCACTGGCGCGAGGCGCCTTTCCGGGACCTGCTGCAGGCCGCCCTGAACCTGCCGGTGGTGATCACTAATGACGTGCGGGCCGCGACCTGGGGGGAATGGCTGCACGGGGCCGGCCGGGGGAGCGATGATCTTATCTGCCTGTTCATCGGCACCGGGGTGGGCGGCGGGGTGGTGAGCGGCGGCCGGATGCTGTCGGGGTGCAGCAATACCGCCGGAGAACTGGGCCACATAACCACGGACCTCCACGGGCCGCCGTGCTCGTGCGGCAACCGGGGTTGTCTCGAAGCTCTGGCCGGGGGCTGGGCCATTGCCCGCCGGGCTCGGGAGGCCATCAACGACGCCCCCGCCGCGGGGGTGGCTTTCCTGAAAGCCGCGGGCCTTACCGGGCCGGTGGCGCCCGAGAATATCAGTGCCAAGGTGGTGGCCGCGGCCGCCGAGGCCGGAGACCCTCTGGCCCGGCTCATCGTGGATGAGGTGGCCCGGGCCCTGATCGCCGGGACCGTAAGCCTGGTCAACGCCTTCAACCCCTGCCGCCTGATCCTGGGCGGGGGCGTGATGGAGGGCTTGCCGGAACTGCTGTCCCGGATTGAGCAGGGCATCCGCCGAGCCGGCCTGAACGCCGCCACGGAGAATCTTGCGGTCCTGCCGGCGAAGCTGCGCCACGACGCCGGGGTCATAGGCGCCGCAGCCCTGGCCCTGCGGGCCTTGGCGGTATAAATCACTATCGGAGGAACCTCTGGAATACACCCGGATTCCGGGAACCGAGCTAAAGGTTTCCCGCATCTCTTTAGGCACGTGGGCCATCGGCGGCTGGATGTGGGGCGGCACCGATGAAGAAGAATCCATCCGCACCATCGACGCGGCTATCGAGAAGGGGGTCAACCTCATCGACACGGCCTCGGTGTACGGCTTCGGCCGCTCCGAGGAGATCGTGGGTAAAGCCCTGGCCCGGAGCGGGAAGCGGGACCAGGCGGTCATCAGCACCAAGACCGGCCTGGATTGGAAAGACGGCAAGGTCTTCCGCAACTGCTCGCCCGCTTACCTCAGGAAGAATTTTGCCGATTCTCTGAAAAATCTGCAAACGGATTATGTGGACATCCTCTATATCCATTGGCCCGATCCCCTGGAGCCCTTTGCCGAAACCGCCCGGGTCATGAACGAGTTCCTCAAGGAAGGCCGGATCAAGGCCGTGGGGGTGAGCAACTATTCCCCGGAACAGATCACGGCCTTTCAACAGGGAGGCCCGGTACATATCGTCCAGCCGCCCTACAACCTGTTCGAACGGGCCATCGAGACGGACCTCATGCCTTTCTGCCATCAGCATAATATCCACCTGATGACTTACGGGGCCCTGTGCCGGGGGCTGCTGTCGGGCCAGGTGACCCCGGAACGTACCTTTGCCGGCGACGACCTGCGCAACTACGACCCCAAATTCAAGCAGCCGCGCCGGGACCAGTATCTGGGGGCGGTGAAACAACTGGACACCATGGCCTGGGAGCGCTTCGACCGGCGGGTCCTGCACCTGGCGGTGCGTTGGGTCCTGGACCACGGCTCCCATATCGACCTGTGGGGCGCCCGGCGGCCGGACCAGCTGGATCCGATACCCGAGATCATGGGCTGGCATCTGGATCAACCGGCTTTGCACGCCATCGACGCCATTCTGCACGAGACCGTCAAGGACCCGGTGGGCCCGGAATTCATGGCACCGCCGCCCCGAAAGCAGAGTTGACGCGGCGTTCTTGCAGCGGGCCTGATAACTTCCCAAGGAAGAATAATTCATGATCGAAGTTATGCCGGAAAGTCAGGGAATGCTATCGGAATTAAAGTTGGCGGCACCCTCTCCAGCCAGGAATATGAATCCCCAATGTCGAAGCTGTCCTAAAGGAACACGGCAAGGCCCGGTTTCTGTGGTATCTGGATGAAAGTTTCGGGGGGGCGGAGGCGAGAGCCTGGTGGGACGACACCAAGTTCGGTCTCAAGCACCGCCGCGACTCGAAAAACTGGCCTTGGTGGGCGGGGCCAAATGGATGGATGGGCTCATCAAACTCGTGACTAAACTCATGTCCGGCGAAACCAGGAGCTTCTCCCGGGAGCAGATTCAGGAGGCCTGGGACTGGCTCAAAGCCTGAACCGGGTTTACCAGGGTTAAGACGCCGGCGGCGGATACCGCAGCACCCGGTCTTTCAGCAGTCGCTGATTATACGCGGTGAGCACGTCGTCAATTTTGAGGATGCCCACCACCACTTTGTCCCGGGGCGGCAGGACCACCGGCAGGAATGAAAAATTCTTGTGCTGCAGGAGTTTGAAGGCCATCTCGAAATCATCGTCGGGATGAACGGTTACCGCTTCCGGCGTCTTGAGGTCCCGGGCCGTAAGTGGCTGTGCTGCCTCTTCCCGGGGCCACTGCACCTTACGCAAGTCCCATAGGGTCAAGACTCCGCTCAATTCGTCGTGATCGTCCAGGACCACAAAATTCGGGTAGGGGCTGGTTTCAGCCCGCTGGAGAATCTGAGGCAGCGGGGTGTCATCGTGGAGAATCTCCA
Source organism: Desulfobaccales bacterium (assembly GCA_041650575.1). Taxonomy (GTDB): domain Bacteria; phylum Desulfobacterota; class Desulfobaccia; order Desulfobaccales; family 0-14-0-80-60-11; genus 0-14-0-80-60-11. The sequence goes on along the minus strand of JBAZKX010000024.1, from coordinate 651 downwards.
TCTCCCGGGTAAGGTAATCTTTGACGTGCATGGACTGGAGCACCTGGACTCCGCGGCCCAGGAAGATCTCGACTCCCCGGCGCAACAGCTTGGATTCGTAAGTGGAGTAGCCATAGAGGGACTTGACCACCATGAAACTGGCGATGCAGCTCACCATCGCGGGCACGATGACCAGATGGCTGTTGCTCAATTCAAAGATGATCAGGGTGGCGGTAATGGGGCCCAGGGTGGTGCCGCTGACCAGGGCCCCCATGCCCACCAGGGCGAAATCGGTGGAAGTCAGGTTCAGACCGGGGAAAATCTGATTGGCCACCAGGGACAGGGCGTCCCCAGCATGGCGCCCATGAACAGGGAAGGCCCCATGATGCCGCCGCTCATGCCGGACCCCAGGCAGAGCACCGTGGCCAGATATTTCATGAGCAGCAGCAAGGCCGCGGCGCTTAAGGCGAATTTGCCGGCCAGGCCCAGATTGATGCTGTCATATCCCACCCCCAGAACATACGGCGAGACCAGGGCCAGAGCCCCCAGTCCCAGGCCCCCCAGGGCGGGTTTGAGCCATTCCGGCAGGACTAGGCGGCGAAACCAGCTATCGGTGGCGTAGATGCCCACGGTGAAGGCGATGGCAATCAGCCCCGCCAGCAATCCCAGCGC
>JBAZKX010000023.1:0-12551 GCA_041650575.1 Desulfobaccales bacterium | reverse complement strand
TCCAGGCCACCACGCCGGGATAATCCGGCAAGGGCGCCGCGGCCGCCGCCAGGGCCAGCTTGGGCAGATCGCTGCTTTTGTAGCCTTCCACCAGGATCAGGTCGGCCTCCGGGGCCAGTTCGGCCAAAATGGACGGGAGCGGCGGCTCCGCCGGGAAGGTCCGGGTAATCTGCACCAGCCCCGGGGCCGCCAGGGCCACCAGCCGCCCGCCCGACTGCCGGTAGCGTCCGGTGTCTTTGGCGGCATCGGCCAGATGGAGATGGTGGGAATGTTTCAGGACCGCCACCCGCACCCCCTGGGCGGCAAACCACTCCAGCAGTCGGCAGATGAGCTCGGTCTTGCCGGAATTGGCAGGTCCCACAATGGCGATGGCCTTATCACCGGGGCCTGGATTAGCGGTCGTGGATGGCTTGTCAGGAAGATAAATCAAGGTTCGGTCTGATATTTTTCCAGGACTTTTTCCCTTTTGACATTGCGGTTGAGGAAGATGGCGCAACGCGAACAGGGGCCGTCGCACAAGGTTCCCCGATATTCCCTGACTTCATAACAGGGTCGCCAGGGGAGTTGAAAGGCGGGACATTCCTCTTTTTTGTCGCAATCGTAAATATTCCAACAAGGGGCCAGCACCATCAGGTTGCGAAGGCAGGCCAGGGTGAAACCCCGATCATGGATCAGGCTGTTGATCTGGTTGATCTGGGAAACGTCGAAGTTGGAATAGAGGCGGTTGTTGGTGTTCTTTTCCCGTAAGGGTTTGATGAACCCTTCTTTTTCATATTCCCGGATGCGCTTTTGGGAAAGGTTCACCACTCGGGAGACCTCGTTGATGAGAAAGAGATCTCCGCCGTCTCCTTCGTGCCGGACGCGTTTGTTTTTTCCTCGGGGCATAAATCATTCTATAAGAAACCGAGTATAGACAAATTTTACACGGAACGGTTCGTTATACAAGCAAAAACTTTAGGGGGGATATTCACTCGCCCTGGGAAAATTATGCAGATTTATCCAAACCAAAGGCCGCCTCATCCCGCTCCGGGACCAGGCGGCCTCACGATGTTTCAATTAACGCGGCTTAATACCCTTCTTCTTTGGCCAGGTCTTCGGGCTGCACCTTATCCTTGAAGAGGAAGTGGACCCAGACCTGGTAGGCGATGACCAGCGGCACGAAGGTCAGGGCCACCCCCAGCATGATCTTGAGGGTCAGAGGGCTGGAAGAGGAGTTGAACGCGGTCAGGCTGTAGGCCGGGTTAAGGCTGGATTTGAGCAGATTGGGAAACAGCCCCACTACCCCGAAGAGGGTGACCGCCACGATGGTCAGGCTGGAGGCGAACCAGGCCTTCCACCACTGGGCCCTCTGGATAAAGACCCGCATGGCGATGAGGGCCGCCACCGCGAGGACCGGGATGATGAGGAGCACCGGCCGGGCCGCGTAGTTGTCGAACAGCGAGGTCCAGCGCTGGGTGGCCAGCAGGAAGAGCACCGCCACGATCAACAGCGCCGGCCAGGTTCTGGCGGCCAGGCGCCCGGCCCGGTGGTGCAGATCGTCCCGGGATTTGACCGCCAGCCACAAAGAGCCGTGGACGATGAAGAGCAGCACGAACAGAATGCCTCCGGCCAACCCGTAAGGATTGAGGAGGGTGAACAGGGTTCCCCGGTAAATGCCTTCGCCGTCGATGGGGATACCCTTAAAGAGGTTGGCAAAGGCCACTCCGAAGAGCAGGGCCGGCAGGAAGCTGCCCAGGAACAGGCAGGAGTCCCACAGGCGCCGCCAGCGGGGGTCGTCCACCTGATCCCGGAAGGCAAAAGAAACGCCCCGCAGAATCAGGGCGAAGAGGATAAGCATCAAGGCGGAATACAAGCCGCTGAACATCACCGCGTAGGTGGTGGGGAAGGCCGCGAAAGTCACGCCGCCCGCGGTGATGAGCCAGACTTCATTGCCGTCCCAGAACGGCCCCATGGTCCGGTAGATGACCCGCCGGTCATGGTCGTCCTTGGCCAGAAATGGCATCAGGGTCCCCAGTCCCAGATCAAAGCCGTCCAGCATGAAATATATGGCCCACAAGACCCCCCAGAGGATAAACCAGATAGTCGGCAACATCATGACACCACCCCCTCGCCGCTTATGGCCGGCACCGGTTCCGGCCCCTGCTTGGCAAACTTGGATATGAGGTAAAACGCCACCGCGCCCAACAGCGAATAGACCAGGACGAAACCCACCAGGGTCAGCCACACCTGGGAGGCGGCGATGGGAGACACGGCATCGGAGGTGCGCATCAGGCCGTAAACAATCCAGGGCTGCCGGCCCACTTCGGCCACCATCCAGCCGGACTCCAGCGCGATATAGGGCAGCGGAATGGCATAGAGCATCACCTTGAGGTAGCCGGGGCTGGCTTCAAGGTTCTTGCGCTTGAACCAACCTACCACGGTCAGCAGGATAAAGAGGAAGCCCAGGGCCACCATGAGCCGGAAGGAGAAGAAGGTCAGGGCCACCGGCGGCCGGTCGGCCGGGGGAAAGTCCTTGAGCCCCTTGACCACGGCCTTGGAGGAGTGATAGGCCAGCATACTCAGGGCTTCGGGAATGCGGCCGAACTCCACCAGGTTGCGTTCGCCGGCCTGGTCGGGGATCAGCAGCAGCCACATGGGGGCCCCGGCCTGGGTGTCCCACAGGGATTCCATGGCCGCCAGCTTGGTGGGCTGGATCTTGGCCACTTCGGCGCCATGCTGGTGCCCCTGCACGACCTCCAACAGGGAAAAGATCAGGGCGAACCCAAGGGCCAGCCGGAAAGACTTGGTGAAAAAGGTGACATTTTGCCGCCGCAGCAGGTGATAGGCGCTGATCCCCATGACCACAAAGCCCGCCAGGATATAGGCGCCGCTCACCGTGTGAAAAAACTGCTGGATGGCAAAGGGCTGGGTGACCACGGCCATAAAGTCGCTCAGTTCGGCCCGGCCGTTCTTGATAGTGTAGCCCACGGGATGCTGCATCCAGGAGTTGGCGATCAGGATCCACAGGGCCGAGAGGTTGGAGGCGAAGGCCACCAGCCAGATGCAGACACAATGCAGGCGGGGAGAGAGCCGTTTCCAGCCCAAGGCCCACACCGCCAGAAAGGTGGACTCCAGGAAGAAGGCCAGGGTGGCCTCTATGGCCAACAGGGACCCGAAGATATCCCCCACGTAGCGGGAATATCGGGACCAGTTGGTGCCGAATTGAAATTCCAGGGTAATCCCGGTCACCACTCCCACGGCAAAATTCACCAGAAAAATTTTCCCCCAAAATTTGGCCATGCGCCGGTAATCCTCGTCGCCGGTCCTGACGTACTTGGTCTCCATGATGGCGATGAGAATGGACAGGCCCAGGGTCAGGGGCACCAGGAGAAAGTGGAAAAAGGTGGCCACCGCAAACTGCAGGCGAGACAGCATCAATACATCCATCGGTTATCCTTACCTCCCCTCTGCTCGGCAGTCGCCCGGCGCTTGAGACCCGGTCCGCCCCGGCTGCGGCTTTCGGCAGTTTCCGTTAATGATTACTACATAGTAATTGTTATCTAAAAAGTCAAGGCCCGGATTGGAGTGCAACATATTTAATCGGGACCATGTTCCCCTGGCGTCCTCACTCCTTCCTGATCTCCACCGGCAGGCCCACGCCCGCCTTCAGGCGACGGGCGGCATGATCCAGGGCGCAGGCGATCTCGACCAACCCGTGGCTGCCCGCCAGGGCCAGGAACTTTCCCGGAGCCGCGTCGGCATAGGTCCGGGCCAGGCCCTGGAGGCTGAGTGAACCCAGCCGCAGGCTCACGCTCCGCCCCTCCAGCCAGACTGCGAGATCAGCGGCGGGGATATTGCTCACCAGGTTGCCGAAGCCGTCCACGTAAATGATCTCCCCTCGGACGGCCTCCGGGTTGAAGTCCGGCTCAGGCCACCCCAGGGAGACGGGGTCGGTGAGCCGGGGACCGAAGCGGTCCAGGTCCACCTCTAAAGACAAATGGGCCGCCACCGGTGCGAAGATATCCCGGCCGTGGAAAGTGGCCGACACCTGAGGGCGAAAATATGCGGGATTTTCCAGGGAAACGATGGCCAGGTCCGGGGCTTTAGCGAAGACCGGGTGGAAGAGGCCGTTGTCCGGCCCCACCCAGTACTGTCCCCGGCACCGGGCCGCCAGGGCCCGGCGGCCGCTTCCCACCCCGGGGTCCACCACGGCCAGGTGGATGGCGCCCGGGGGAAAATAGGCCGCGGCCGCGGCGAGGATGAAGGCCCCCGCCCGGATATCCTGGGGCGGCACCTCATGGGTGAGGTCCACGAGCCTCGCGGCGGGATTGAGGCTCAGAATGACCCCCTTCAGGCTGGCGGCGTAAGCGTCCCGGGTGCCGAAGTCGGTGAGCAGGGTGATGAGGGGGCGGGGAGTGGCGGTCACTGATAGGTCCTTTAAACCGGTGGCATCTGACCTTAACTATTTTGCAGAAATCATCGCCTCATAATCGACAAATTTCCTCTCCCCCCCTTTGGAAAAGGGGGGTCAGGGGGGATTTAGATTAACCCTTTGAAATCACTCCACATCACCTTAACGGAAGTGATTTTTCATGGCCCCAGATGGTTAGGACGGACATATTATGGGATCCCGCCACCTCTCGATTAACCTACTTTTGCCTCCAGGATCTTTCCGACCTCTTCCCGGATGCGCTCCGCCGCCAGGGTCCCGGCGAACCGCCCCTCGCCGTTGATGTACACCAGCGGCGTAGGGTAGGCCAAAGAGCAGAGCAGCGCGGTCTGGGGCAGGTCCGCCCTCCGGGGGTCCTGCAGGACGTTGATATATTCCACCCGCACCCGGCCGGGAAAGGCCGCCTCCAGGGTCAGGGCCAGGGCCTTGGCCTGCATCTCCAGGCTGACCCCGGCCAAAGGGTCGCCCTCTCCTTCATGGTGGTGCCCGCCGCACCCGCAGGCGCAACTGGAGGCCTTGGCCGCGGGCGCATCATAGATCACCACCTGCACCGTATCCGAAGACATACCGAACTCCCGATTTCTGGCCGTTCCTCCCTTGGCCTGCACGCAGGGCCGGGAGAACCCGAAGCCAGGATTTTCTTGTAAGTTAAGCCCTTAACTAGGCCGCCGCCAGTCCTCCGGCCATATTTTTCTGATAATCCCGTCCTTCTCAAAGTTTTTCGAATAGGGGCCATCAAAAACCTAAGAGAATAATCGGGGCGCCCACCCTGCCGCTCATGCCTTTCCCGTCCTCCCCTGGTTAGGTGCATATATAGGTAGGTTACAAATGGCTAATTGAAAAGGCAAAAACGCTGACTTTGCCGCGGGAGATTCGATTGTTTGGAGAGGTTGGGATTGTCTGAATTTGCCAAGCCTATTAATCCGCCCAAGCCATCTCAGGAAGGGCACCATTGCGGATAAGAACGTGAAGGCGCTAACTCGCGAATGGCTAAAAATGTGTATAAAATAGGCACGAATCAGAGATGAGAAAGCTAATCTACCTTCTATGTTCATAAATCTGTACAAGATATTCAAATTGCTGAACAGATTTGCTGGAACCATAAAATCATGAAGGCTAATTAAGTTGGAGTATCAATGAGTTAAAATTAGCCTCATTGAGGCCTAATTTTTGCATAAGAATAATTGCCAGCCATTACCATGCGCCCTGGCAAACCCATGCCGCGCGCGCGTGGCTCGAAAATATTTGGTTAACTCGAAGGAGGCCCCCAAAGCCTGATTTTGGCAACCATGATCACCCCCGGAAGGCAAGCAAACCCGGGGAACCTTAAGAAAATTAACCGTTAAACCAATCACAATTTTTTGCTGAGGAAAAGCTTTCACAGCAAAAAAGGAGGATCCCATGCATCCCCCAAAATGGCGAAAATTAACCTTGTTTTTGGCCCTGGCCGCGGCGTTGTGCTTAACGCCACTTGCCGCATCGGCAGCATTAACCTTTGATTTCGACCTGAACAGCCCCAACTTAGCCCTCAGTACCTATACTGGACCGTATGCTACGGTTCATATAGATGTCACAAGTGGGAACGCGGAGTTCACGGTGACGGGGTTGCCAAATTCAACCTTGCAATACCTCCTGGGTGGTGAGGCTGCGTTTGCTGCCAACTTCGCCACGGAAGTAACGCTATCGGGTTTTGATTGGACCGACGGCAATGGTAGTACTGCATTCACGCCGGCTTACGACTATACACCCCCCACGTTTCAGGTCTCCGAATTCGGGAGATTTAATGTCAAAATCGATGACTTTGACGGGTATGGGGCTGCAGTTACAAGTTTGACGTTCACCGCGACACCCTCCAGCGGCACTTTCACCGATGCGGCATCGGTTTTGGTCAACAACAGCAATACCCCCGCGTTCTACGCCGCCAGCCATATCTTTGTGCAGGACACTCTTAATCCAACTGAAGCTCTAACAACCGGCTTTGCCGGCAACGGAGACCAGGGAGTCGTGATCCCCCTGCCGCCCACGGTCTGGCTGATGGGAACAGGATTGCTGGGCGTTGGCCTGCTGGGGTGGAGGAGAAAAAAGGTCTGAGATTGCTTTGGGCACAAGACGTATGTTTCAGTTTGTGAACCCTTAAGGCGCCCCATCATCAGGGCGCCTTCCTTATGGGGGCCCCACTTTCTGGGGCCCTTTTTTTTGGCAAAATTTTCATGACGTAAAGACGACGGCATCCAAGCGCCCTCCCCCAGTCCCCTAACGGGTTATTCAACGTTCCAAGGTAATTCTTCCCCTCAATTTCAGGATTTCAGAAGCTCTGAAATCGTCTTCCCCTGATTTACTACCCCCCCTTTATCGCTAAGATGAGACCAAATTCTGAAAAAATTTCTCCCCCAGAACCTAAAAGCCATAGAAAGGGATAAACCGATGAAAAGGACTGTGTTCAACAAAGCTTGGTTGGCAGGATTGGCCGTGATCTTCTCGCTCATTGCTTTTAACGCCCTGGCCTTTGGGTCGGAACTGAGCGACATCAAGAAGGCCATTAAAGAGAAGAAGGCCAAATGGGAGGCGGGGGAAACCTCGGTTTCAGTCTTGCCGGACCACCTGAGGCAATACCGCGCCAAGATGGATAAGCCCAAGGTGCTGGACACGGACACCTTCATCTCCGCAGAACCTTTCCTTACCGGACTGGCCTCCAGCCTGGACTGGCGGAACAACGACGGCCTCAATTACGTTTCCCCGGTGAGAGACCAGGGAAATTGCGCCAGTTGCTGGGCCTTTGCCACCACCGCGGCCCTGGAATCCTACTTCATGATCCAGGAAAAAGTGCCCGGCAGTGGCGAGGACTTGGCCGAGCAAATCCTCGTTTCCTGCGCGGGAATAGGGTCTTGCAGCGGCGGTGACATCAGGAATGCCTCTAATTTTATTCGAGACACCGGGTTGCCCCCGGAAATGGATTATTCCTATACCGCCACCAACGGTACTTGTGACAGCGCCACCTCCGGCTGGGAGCAATCCTCTTACCGGATCGGGGCTTGGTCATACGTGTGCGTTTCGCCCTCAGTGGATGCCATTAAGGGAGCCCTGGTTACCTACGGGCCTCTGGTAACCACTATGAATGTGTTCTCAGACTTTTTCAGCTATGTATCGGGCATCTACTCCTATGTCAGCGGCAGCTATGCAGGCGCGCATGCCGTGTTAATCGTGGGCTACGACGATATCGACCAGTGCTTCGTGGTGAAAAACAGTTGGGGAACCGGTTGGGGCGAGGGAGGCTTCTTCAAGATTGCCTATTCCCAGTGTAATAGTTCTGTTAATTTTGGTTTGTATTCGCTAGCCTACTCACCGCAGGCAGCCTGCTCCTATGGCATCTCGCCCACCAGCCAGTCCTTCACTGACGCGGGCGGCGCCGCCAGCATCAATGTGACAGCCCGGACGGATTGCAGTTGGAATGCCGTGAGCAATAACGACTGGATAACCATCTCCCAGGTGACTGCGAGCAGTGGCAACGGCACGGTCTATTACAGCGTGGCGCCTAACCCCGCCCCCGGTACGGTGCGGAAAGGCTCCATCACTGCGGCGGGTCAGGCATTTGCGGTAAGCCAGGGTACCGCTGCCGCTCCTACCAAAAAAGTACCCCCCGGAAAGAAAAAGTAAGCCGCCCCCAAGAGCGGCATTAGACTTCCGTAACCGCAAAGGCAGGGCTGTGGCCCTGCCTTTGCGGTTTGTCGATGAGATCAACGGCTGGTTAACTCCGCCTTAACCTCCTCCAGCCCACCAGGCTCAGGAGGCCGGAGCCCAGGAGCAGCATGGTCGGGGGAACGGGGATGACCACGGCTTGATTGAAGACCCTACCCTCATAATCGCCAACTTCTACCGGGTCAAAGGCTGACCCATCCCAAACAAAAAGTGACAGGTCATTCAGGTTCAAGGAACTGCCGGCAAAGCTCAGGTTGCCGACGTAGAGGGTTTCGTGACCGGCATAAGCGGTCTGGTTGTCGATCAAATCCACCAGGGTGGCATCGCCCGCGATGACCAGCTTGGGGATATAGAAGTTGCCGGCAAAGGGGTTGGTGGCATTGGGGTCCCCGCCCACCTCCAAAAAGTGCCCGGGGCCGGTACCGGTCATGGACAATACGCTATCGCTAGCCCAGGACCAGCCAGTTCCGTTCGTCATGGCATAAGAGAAATTGCCCGATACGTTTACAGTGCTACTAAAACCGACCGTTATGGCGGCAATATTGCTCATGAGAAGGTCTTTGGTTTGCAAGGTGATGGGGGAATACCCTGTTTGACCAGCGATTAGCCTGCCGCCGTTTTGTACTTTTACCTGACCTGTGCCACTGATGTTTCCCAGGACTAGCAGGTTGCTGTTATTGGCGAGAATGGTGCCATTATTGACGATTCTGCCGCTCAGCATGCCGCCGCCCTCGATGGTGTGGTCGACGTCATTGGTCAAACTCGTGCTGCTGCTGCTACCGCCGAGCACCCGGCTATTGACATTGCCGTTCAGTACCAGCCTGCCGCTCCCGGTCAAGGTGGTGCTGGGACCTGAGAAATCACTGTAGCCGCCGCTGGCGGCCATCAGATTGATGACCCCGTTGTTAGTTATGGTGGGCGCCGGAACCGCAATTGTTGAGTTGGTAAACATCGACACGCTGTTGCCGACATTGACCACCACGCCGGCTCCCACCGCGGTATTCCCCGTGAAATTAAATGAGTTGGACAAAGGGAGCGATTTATTGAGTTCCAGTATCCCGCCGGGGGCGCCGCTGTTCCTGAAGTCGGCGTTGATAAAGCTGGCCAAATTTGCCCTCACCGTGCCGCCGTTGAGGTCGATCACGCCGCCTCTGCCGTCATAACTAAACCCGAGGCCGGAATTAGCGTTGATCCAGAGGCCCATTTGCAGGACCGCCCCCGGGCTGGAACCAAGGACGCCGCCGGTAAAATTATAAAAGTTCGCCAGCATCAGCAGCCGGTCGCCTTTAGCCTGGACCATCCCGTAGTTGGAAAGCCAGTAAGGCTCAATGGTGCCGACGCCTTCGATAGTGTGCCCGGCCTGGTTATAGAAGCCGTAAGATTCGCTCGCCAGGCGGCTGGTTGTCGAGCTCTCCATAATCAGCCTGCCCGTGCCGCTGATGGTGGTCGGGGAAGATGCATAGATGCTTTGCGAAAACGAGCCGGTATTGGCCAGCCTGAAGATCCCGTCGTTCACCAGGGTTGGGTTGACGCCGCCGGAGAGCTTGCCAAAAGTGAACTGCAGGGCCGCGTTATAAAACGTCCGCACCTCGTCTCCCGAGTTTATCTCCAAACGGTTGATCGATGGGGAGCCATATTGACTGCTGAGATTGACGACGGAGGCGACACCGCCTTTGCCGTCAACAATGGCGGTATCACCGCGGGCGGCATTTGGTGGTTGGTCTGAAGCTGGGGACCAATTCCCGGGGTTGCTAGGGTTGACATAGGGCGACGACCAGTCGCCCGTGCCGCCGTTCCAGGTATATGTCCCGGGTAGGGCAGCGGCGGGATACAGAGCCAACACCATAGCCGCCAAAACCAGGACGGCTAATGCACCAAGAGTTTTTCTCTTCATGGGATATTCCCTCCTGACAATTTCGCGGTTAAGCAGCGCCATAGATTGAAAGGCTATGCGCCCTCCGGTCATAGCAGCATTTTTTCAACCGCGCCCCTCTCCACCCGCGCCAGGGTGGTATGTGCCTGGGGCCTGCTCTTCACCCCTGAGTCACCTTTACCGGTCGGGGTTCTGGCCCAATCTGCGCTGCGCTTTACCGCGGCCTGCAATTGTTCTTTCTTGACGGGGAAGATGAGACATTCCTTTACCCCCAGATGCAGGGCGTTCCACAATTTCACCATGGAAAATTTATGAAAATAGAGATAAATGGGCGGCCTTTGAGGATTTGCCGTGCACTCCTGAATCCATCGGTCCAGCATGGGGTTGTTTTCCTGGTACTCCACGATAACCACGTCGGCTCCTCGTACCCCTTGAGCCGTTAAGTGCTTCAGATCATCGGTTTCTCCCGCGATCCCCACGCCGGAGGAGTTGATGACTTGCCGGAGATACTCACCATTTTCCTTGGAGCAGTAATAGATTTTGAATCGCTTGATCCTGGGTCCTAATTGAGGCCGAAAAATGGTTGTACCAACCGGCCTGGGTTTCCAGGCATTGAGGACCATGCGCATCAGATTTTTCGCGCAGTTGCCGGCCTTCAAGGCCTCCTGCAGATTTTTCTTTGCCTGCTCCAGGTCGGGTGTCTCTTGCAAGGCTGCCAGAGATAGTTCCATCATCCACAGCATCCCCATGAGATTGTTGCCCAAGGAATCCAAAGCCGAATGAATCTGGTCAAGCGAAGCTTCCGGCTTGATCGTATTTCTTCGGTCTCGAAGGTCGTAGCTGATATTCTGCATGGCTCCATCCCCCGTGGCTAGCGGATTTTGATGCTTTTTCATGTGGGTAATTTGTATGGAGTTAAAGGAATAGGCCCCAGGCGCGAACAGCCTCATAGCCAGACCTGCAATGGCCGGAAAAATCGCCACCCCCAGATATGTGTTGTCTTCACGGCCAATAACCGTTTGTGGTGCATGGGTTCTACTCTTCGTTAAGTTTCCTTGATCTGGCAAAAAAACAAACCGGCCTGCCTTACCAGGCAACCCGGCTGTCTCAGCGTCACGGAGACCCGTGGCTTTCCGTCCCCGCCTCGCGACGGGTTAGGCTTTTTCTTGGTACTTCTAAAGAAGCATGATACGTGCCAGATGAAATTATGAAAATAATTTTAAAATATTCACTAGTTATAGATATGTTCGCTGTGAAGAGTTTTATGAGTGTCGAAATATTTTACAGTAAATGTAACCATATATTACACTTCCTTCTAAAATTTCCCGCCCGCCAAATTCATAGAGAAGCTCTGAAGTTTTTTTGGCGATTAAGAAGGCCATGGTGTCAGGTCCTCGCTATCTACCGGTAATTCCAATTCCCAAAGCCGGTCATCCTTCTCATCAGCGCTGTCTTCCCTCCGGGGCCGGGCTATATGATACGGCATGGCCTATCTCTCTGTTGTCCAAGCCCCCACCGCCGGCCCCTGGCCGCCGCCGGGTTCGCCGGATGCGGGACAATCCCCTGATAGAAAAGCGAACATGATGGAATCATTAGATAATAGCTCTACATTCGCTGCGGGCGCGGTGCGGCGTCAAGCGGGCCATGTCCGGGACCCGGTGGTCAATGTACGGCCCCTCAGCGGCGGCAATCCGCTTCCGGGCGGCCCCGGTGCGGGTCAGGCCCTGCTTTTTTCGGGATTTGCGGGTAGGAGTCTGGTTGGGAGCGGCCTTAAAAGCGTCGCTTAAAGGTTTAAATTCACCGCTATGGCTTCCGCGGCCGTCACCGCGGGAGCCCCAGGGAGAGGCTGGCCAGGCCAGCGAGGGGGAGCAAACAAAAACCCGGTGGCGGGATTGCGGCCCGGCCACCGGGGATCGGTCCTAAGGAGTTGGGGCGGTCAGCTCGATCCAGGACGCCTAGAAGGGCGCCACTTTGCCCTCCTGAATCTCGTATCCCAGGGCATTCAGGATGGCGGCTTGCTGGCTGTTGACTTCCTCGATCACCCGCTTCAGTTTGCCTTCGGAGTCTTTGAAATAGATGGCGGTGCGCAAGGCCCGCAATTCCTCCATGGCATCCTTGGGGGTGGTTTTGATGCCCGCGGCCGCCAGCCGCTGGCACAGGGAGGTAAGGTAGGTAAGGGCTACCATACAGACGAACAGGTGAACCCGAATCTTGGAATCGGTCCAGTGGTATAAGGGCAGCAACGCTTTTTGGAAAAGACTGCGATTATCCTTGGCATTGCCGTACGGCCGGTTGCCATTACCGGGCTTGGGGTTGCCCAGATCGGCTCCCAAGACGGCCCGGGTCACGCAGGTGTCGTAGATCTCCTCTACGTCCCAATCCTCACGATCGGTGATGAGGATATTTTTCCCGAAGTGGCGGACGACGCTGGCCATCTGGCGATGATCAAGCTGGAATTCCATCCGGAATTGCCCGTTCTCCTGGAGGAAATTCACCTGGAACAGGAAGGGGCTGATCTTCAAGCGGTGGCAGAGTTGCGCCAGGTGAGTCTTG
>JBAZKX010000022.1:0-12551 GCA_041650575.1 Desulfobaccales bacterium | reverse complement strand
TACCGGGCCTTGGCCTTACAGGGGCTGAATCGGGATAAAGAGGCCCTGGAGAGCGTGGATAAGGCCCTGGTGGATAACCCCGGCAATGTCAAATACCTGATGGCCAAAGGCAACATCCTGGTGAAATTGGAGCGGCGCCCGGAGGCCATCCTGATTTTTTCCCAGGTCATGAAGTGTGACCCGAGGAACGCCGAGGCCTGCAAGGAGAGAGGCGATTGCCTGGCTCAGGAAGGCCAGTTCGCCGAAGCCATCGCCGACCTCAACCGGGCGGCGCGGCTGAACCCCGTGGATCCCTGGGTGTTCAACAAGCGGGGCCTGGCCTGGTTCTGCCAGGGTGACTACCAAAAGGCGGTGGAGGATTTCACCACCGCCATCCGCCTTAAACCCGACCTGGCGCTCTCCTATTTTTTCCGGGGCAATATCTACCGGCATCACCTGAAGGAACAGGACAAAGCCATCGCCGATTACCAGGAGGGTTGCCGCCTGGGAAGTCCCCTCTGCTGCCAGGAATTGGAAAAAATCGGCGTTGCCCCGGCCAAGCAATAGCCGGCATTCGGTGACCCTGGCTCAAATATTCGTGATTCACAATGGATAAAACGATATAATGATAGTTGGGTTAAAATCCCTTTGCCTTTAACCGAAAAATTCTCGGAGGAAATCTAAGATGTTAAAAACCTGGACAAAAGGTATCCTGATCCTTTTTGCCCTGTTATCTCTGAGCACCTGGGCCTTGCAGATGGAGGCCTGGGCCCGGGCCGGCGGCGGCAGGTCCATGGGCGGCCGCGGCTCCCGGTCCATGACGGCTCCCACACCCTACACCGCGCCGCGGCCCACCCAGCCGTCCTCCACCTACAATCCGACCCGGCCCTCCACGCCGCCTCCCGGGGCCGCGGCTACACCGGGGGCGTCAACCGGGGGCAGCTTCATGCGGAGTTTCGGCGGCGGTCTCCTGGGCGGCCTGGCGGGCGGCCTGCTCTTTGGGAGCCTGTTCGGCGGACCTTCGGCCCACGGCGGCGCCGGCGCCGCTGGCGGGGGCGGCATCGGCCTGTTCGATATCCTGCTCCTGGCGGGCATTGCCTACCTGATTTACTGGTACATCAAGAAAAAGCGCCGGGAGGCTGTGGCTGCCCCGGGATACTACCAGAGCAGCGGCACCGTGGAACTGCCTCCCCAGCCGGCGTATCCGCCGGTCTATGACCAGCCCCAAGCTGCGGCGCTTCAGGGCGACCAGGATCTGGAACGGGGCCTGGCCAACATCCGGCAATACGACCCCGCCTTCGACGAAGCCAAGTTCCAGGAAGCCTGCATGGACAACTTCTTCAAGATCCAGGGGGCCTGGACCAACCGGGATATGGCCACCGTCAAGAACCTGCTGACCGACGAAATGCAGCGGATTTTGCAGGGGGACGCGGACGCGCTCAAGGCTCAAAAGAAGATCAACCGGCTGGAAAATATCGCGGTGCGGTCCGTGGATATCACCGAAGCCTGGCAGGAATCCGGGTCCGATTTCATCACGGTGCGGGTCCTGGCCAGCCTGCTGGACTATAACGTGGATGAAACCAGCGGCCAGGTGATCGAAGGCAGCAAGACCGAGCCGGTAAAGTTCGAGGAATACTGGACCTTTACCCGGTCCGTGGGCGGCAACGCCTGGCAGTTGTCCGCCATCAACCAGCTGGCGTAAAAGACGGTTTTCAGTTGTCGGTTTTCAGTTTTCAGTAGGGGCGCCCCGGCGGGGCGCCCCGGTTTTTTTGATAGCGAGATGCGTTAAAAGGGCTAATTTTTGCAACCGTAGGCTTTATTGTGAAAACTTCAAATCCCCCTAAATCCCCCTTTGCCAAAGGGGGACTTAAAACCCCCCTTTGAAAAAGGGGGGCAGGGGGGATTTCATCCTCAGGGGTGAACATTCGCAGATCATGAACGTTTAGCCTGACCTGTAAACTCCCCCTCCCCTGGCGGGAGGGGGTTGGGGGGAGGGGGAGTGGGAGGAATCCACCCCCACCCTGACCCTCCCCCATCAAGGGGGAGGGAAAAAGCCCGGCAATTTCTGCAAGATATATTCTGAGACAGCCCGTAGGGGCGCACCTGCGTGTGCGCCCTAACTTGGGGGCGGACACCTATACTTCCCCCAAAATCACTCTACCTCTATGATTCGCTCCGGGTGGGTATAGATATTGAGGCGTTGGTCCCGGACGAAACCCGCGGCGGTGAGGTTGAGTGTCTGGGCCAGTTCCAGGGCCATGGAGGTGGGGGCCGAGACCGCGGCCAGCACCGGGATGCCGGCCCGGATGCATTTCAGGACCATCTCGAAGCTGATGCGGCCGGAAAGCAGGGCCACCATGCCGGTCAGGTCCTGGCGGGTGAACACGGCCCGGCCGATGACTTTATCCATGGCATTGTGCCGGCCCACGTCTTCGGCATGGATGAAGACCCGGCCGTCGGGGCTGGCCAGGGCCACGGCGTGGGTGCCGCCGGTGTCCCGGTAGATGGTCTGGGCCTCTTGGAGGCGATCCATCAGGGTCAAAAGCGCCGCGCCGGACACGGTGAGGCCGCCAGCCAGCGGCGGCGATTGGCTTACGATCTCGCTCACCGCCTCCTTGGCGCAGAGGCCGCAACTGGAGTAGGCCACTTCCAGGTGGCGCCGGCCGCGCCGGTCCAGGGCGGCCTTCGTCAGGCTGACGTCCACCACGTTGGGAGGTAGCAGCGGGTCGGTGGCGGTGCCGCAGAAGTGCATGGTCACGACCTCGGAGAGGTCCCGGACAATGCCTTCGGTGACTAAAAAGCCCAGGGCCAGTTCCTTTTCCCAGCCCGGCAGGCGCATGAGCACCTGAAAGGGCTCGCCGCCCAGACGGATTTCCAGGGGCTCTTCCACTACCACCGCGTCCCGGGTGGCCTTCACCCGGCCGCCGCGGTAACGCCATATGGGGAGTTCTTTGATAGGGTCGGTCATATGCAGGGGTCAGGGATCAGTACGAAATAGAATATATCAGAGCTTATCGATATTTGTTAGTTCACTCGTTCCCAAGCTGAGCTTGGGAACGGTAATTATTAGGCAAAGCTGAGCTTTGCCACCAATTGCGTGCCCAAGTGCAACTTGGGCACGAGAATTTAAAAAATTTATCCCCACCAATATTATATTGCAAGAGGACTATATATGAAATTTTATCGCTTTGTCGTAGGGCGGGAAAGCGAAGCGCATCCCGCCTTCAGCAGTCTTAATCCCTTTGATTTTCTTCTTAACGGAGGTAAGACCAACCTGCAATTAATTCAAAAGGAGTGTCTATAAGAAATGCCCAAAGGTCCCTGACAATGGTTTGGCAATCACCGGAATCCTTGGGACTTATTATTGCACCTTTATGCATAAGTTTATTTCTCTTCTCGCGGATGTTACTAACGCGCTGGTAAAAATAATCATTAAATAAGTTACCTTTATACAATATTTCTATAACTTTAGAAATAGACATTTTATTGAAGGTAGTCTTTGAAACTTTTGCAATATTATGCTTTTTTATGGCGAAAGGTTTAGGGGTAGTCTCATCGACCAGTCCATAATCTATAAATATTTCCCACGCCAGAGATTCTATAACTGAAAAATTCAGGGCCAGACTTGCCGCCGCATGCTGTTGGTTGTGAAGGATGGCTGCTTGATAATTCATCACCATACACGACTGTAAGTCAGCATACTCAAAATTGTTTTGTCGCTGTAAAATGTTCTTAATGTAGGAAATGCCATCGTCGATCTCACTGTCCCTTAGAAAATAATATCGCCATTTGACGGAATTAAGGTAATTTACTTTTGCTTTTATAGATTTTGCGATCAATTCTGTCCATTGTATAGAGACTGCACCTTGAGTGATATTAAAGCCAGCGATCTTATCCTGCCCGCTATAAAGAGCGCCAGCAAGAGACCTATGTGTCTTGGCGCTGACCCTACCAAAAAATGCTGCTGAGACAAAATTGACAAATAACATACGCCTTAACTGCAAGTCATGAATATCATCCTCATTCTCCATCACTTCCGGAGGTGTGCTCCCATTGCCAGAATATTTTAAAACGTCTATTGATGCCAGGTTGCTTGAATCAGGAAATATGAAACCAAAAGCCCCTATGGAGGTTATGAAGACCGTGGCCACACCATCACAATCAAATATACGAGCTACCTTCCAGAGATCATTTGTTGTTTGTATTTTGCTGAAAAAGTATTTTGCATTGGGCAAAACAAGAAGACGATTTGGAAATTTAGATTTTTTAAGAGTCATGGAAAAAAATGAGTTCGCTCTATTTTCTTGCCAGATGGAACCGATTAGTTATTGTTTCTGGGGAGCCTCAGCGACAAAAGGCTTGCTTAGACTTACCTCGTTTTGCAAGCTGAGCTTGGGAACGGTAATTATTAGGCGAAGCTGAGCTTTGCCACCAATTGCGTGCCCAAGTGCAACTTGGGCACAAGAATCTAATGGAATAATGCTAACGGCGGGATGCGCTGCGCTTTCCCGCCCTACGCCCTGCCCCCCCTCATTTCCGCACGCCCAATTCGCCCCAGCCCAGTTTGGTGCGGAGGATCTCAAAATGGCTGCGGTGCGGCGATTTGACCAGCTTCAGACTGTAGGGGGCCCGGCGGATCTCCACCCGGTCGCCCGGTTCCAGGGCCTGGCCCACCTGGCCGTCCAGGGTGAGGTACACATCCTGGGCCTTGTCGTCCAGGCTGACGGCCACCGTGACCGTGTCCGGCAGGATGATGGGCCGGTTGCTCAGGGTATGGGAGCAGATGGGCAGCAGGATGAGGTGGTTGAGGGTAGGATAGACGATGGGGCCGCCCGCGGACAGGTTATAGGCGGTGGAGCCCGTGGGGGTGGCGACGATGAGACCGTCGGCCCGGTACACCGTGAGATATTCCCCGTCGATCCGGGTGGTCAGCTCGGCGATGCGGGCGAGGGCCCCCTTGTTGATCACCGCGTCGTTGAGGACGTTTTCCTGCCAGTGCGCCCGGCCCTGGCGAAACAGGGTGGCGGTGAGCATCAGGCGCTCTTCCACCTCGAATTTGCCGGTGAGCACGTGCCCCTGCATGGAGGGGTAGAGTTCGTCCAGGGAGATTTCCGTGAGAAAGCCCAGGCCCCCCAGGTTGACCCCGAAGATGGGGACCCCGCGCTGGCCGTAATGCCGGGCGACGCTCAAAATGGTGCCGTCGCCCCCCATGACCACGATGAATTCCACGTCGGCAGGCAGGACCGGAATCACCGGTTCCGGCTCGTTTTCCACGTGGCAAGCCGCGATCCCCCGGGCGGTGAGCCAGGCCTGTAAGGCCCGGCCGGCTTCCAGGGCATCGGGTTTGTCTTTCTTGGTGATAATGGCGATGGACTTCACCGGGCGGACTCTCCCCGTTGACAATTATCATAATGTTGGATATTTTTCAAAGGATTGTTACCCTGAGGTCGCACGAGAGACGCTAGCCCCCCGGAGCAGGAAATAGGTTACAATATTCAGGTTAAGAAGAAATCCCCCTAAATCCCCCTTTGCCAAAGGGGGACTTTGCGGTATGCGCCTTTATGGAGGGGAGATTTTCACCAGCTTGAAGTCAACCGCAGGGTAGCCTGTTAAAGACCTCTGCAAAAGCCGATTTGTCATCCTGAGCGGAGCGAAGGATCCCGTATTTATTCGTAATGATGAGATTCTTCGGTCGCTTCACTCCCTCAGAATGACAAGTCGGTGACTTACGCAGAAGCTTCAATAAAGGAGGTCCATCTCAGACCTCCTCGAAAATTTTACCGATAAAGGAGCAACCATGCAACTTGCCAGCCGTATCCGCCAGATTCCTCCTTCCGCCACCCTGGCCCTGAATGCCAAGGCCAATCAGCTCAAGGCGCAGGGGGTTGACATAGTCAACTTCGGGGTGGGCGAGCCGGACTTCGACACCCCGGAAAACATCCGGGAGGCGGGCATCCGGGCCATCCAGGAGGGTTTTACCCGCTACACCCCGGTGGGAGGCACCCCGGAGCTGAAAAACGCCATCGCCAACCGCTTTCAGGCCGATTACAGCTTAAGCTACAAGCCCGGCGAGATCCTGGTGTCCTGCGGCGGCAAACACGGCCTTTACAACCTGTTCCAGGTCCTGTTTGAGAAGGGCGACGAGGTGATCATCCCGGCCCCCTTCTGGGTCTCCTACGTGCCCATGGTCATGCTGGCGGACGCCACCCCGGTGGTCGTCCCCACTCAGGAGGCCAACGGCTTCAAGCTCACTGCGGCCGAATTAAAGGCGCGCCTGACCCCCCGCACCAAGGCCATTGTGATCAACAGCCCCTCCAACCCCACCGGCGGCGTCTATACTAAAGCAGAACTGGCGGCCCTGGGCGAGGTGGTGCTGCAGGCCGGGCTTTACGTCATCTCGGACGATATCTACGACAAGATTTTGTTCGACGGCTCCAAATTCGTGAATATGGCCATGCTGTCACCGGAGTTGAAGGCCCGGACCTTCATCCTGAACGGGGTCTCCAAGGCCTATGCCATGACCGGCTGGCGGATCGGCTATCTGGCCGGGCCGGAGGCCGGGATCAAGGCCGCGGACACTCTCCAGAGCCAGAGCACCTCGAACCCCACGTCCATCTCTCAGAAGGCCGCGGTGGAGGCTTTGACCGGCCCCCAGGATTCGGTGGCCGCCATGTTGTCGGAATTCGCCTGGCGCCGGGACGACATCTACCGGCGAGTCCTGGACATCCCCGGGGCCACCACCATCAAGCCGGGCGGGGCCTTCTACATCTTTCCGAATTTCTCGGCGTATTATGACCGGTTGAAAGTGGCGCCGGGTCAGTCCCAATCCGGAGCCCTGGCGGCCTATTTGCTGGAAGAGGCGAGGGTGGCCGCGGTGCCCGGCGGCGAATTCGGGGAAGACAAGTGCCTGAGGTTTTCCTATGCCACGTCCCGGGAACGGATTGCCACGGGCCTGAGCCGAATCAAGGAAGCCTTGGAGAAGTTGGGGAAATAACGAGCGGTGGGATAAATAAGATAAAGCGGTTAGCGCGGCGGGCGGGTAAGCCCTGCCGCGCTGCCCGTTCAACGCCTGCTTAGTGGCCGGCGGCTTTGCGTTTCGAGGCCTTCAAAGGATTGACCTTATGAGCGGTCTCTTTTTTCTCGACCTTGACGTGGGTGGCCAGATTGCAGGCCCCCCGGCGCCACTTAGAGGCCGGATCCGGAAACGAGGCGCAGAAACTGCTGCCGTTGGAACCCAAAATCCGGTCGCAGCCCTCGCATTCGGTCACCACGGTTTTACAGCTGCCGCCGTTGAACGAACAGCCTTTCTTGGTCATAAAGGTGCAATCTACCCCTGGTTTTAAGCTTTCACAGTGCATGGCCGTAGCCCCCCTTGATATTCAGTAAATCTTATATTTATATACTACATATAGCAGCATTGTCAAGTTTTCCTGAAATATATTTTTTGCCAGAGCTGCCTTTTTTCCTGGTCCCCGGGGCTAGCGGCCTTCCTGCTGCACGAAATTCAGCAATCCCAGGGTCAACTCCGTCATGGCGTCCAGGTCCAGGCGGTCCATGGTGTCCCCGGGGCCGTGGTAGTGAGGATTGCGCATAAACGCGGTGTCGGTGAGCATAATGGCGGGATAACCCTCGTCCCAAAAATTGGCGTGGTCGCTTAAGCGCACCTCCGGCAGCAGATGGCCCCCGAAAGGCACGGCCAGAGAGACCGTGGGCAGCAGGCAGCCCCCCTTCAGCGCGGTTTCCAGGCGCGCCAGGAGGTGCCGGGAGGGCCGGTCGCCCACCAGGCCGATAAAATCGCCGGTGGTGGGATACCCCATGAACTTGAGGCTCAGGGGCAGGGACTGGCTGCCGGGGGTCTTGGAGTAGTATCCCACCATCTCCAGGCAGAGCATGCCCAGGATGCGGGCCTGCTGCCGCCGGGCCTGCTGGGCATAGATCCGGGAGCCCATGGCTGCGGTGGCAAAGGCCGGGGGTTCCTCGCAGGTGAAGGAGATAAAGGCCCAGGGCTTGGGCGGCGTCAATTTCCGGGCCTGCCGGGCCACCTCCAGGAGCACCGCCACCCCGCTGGCGTTGTCGTCGGCCCCCGGGGTGCCCTCCACGGTATCGTAATGGGCCCCCAGGATGTAATAGCCGCGGGGGTCTTCCTCTCCCACGATGAGGTTGCTGACTTCCCGGCCCTCGTATCTGAAGCTCTGGCGCCGGGGGACATAGCCCATGGCGGCAAACTGCTGCGACACATAGTCTGCGGCGGCCTGCAAATTTTCCGGGCGGAAAATTGACCGGTCCCCCAACTCCACGCTCAGCAAGCGCAGATGTGCTTCGAGCCGCTGTCGAATTTCCCGTCGCTGCATGGTTTCTCCGCCCCAGGCCTCCACGGCCCCGGCCAGGCAGGCGGCGCCGCACCACACTGCCAGAAAGCGCATGACCAGGCGTCGGCGCCCCCGCATAGCTTGTTCCTCGAGGGGAAGATTTCAACCCGCTCCGGCCCCGCGGGTCAGGGCGGGCCGATTCGCAACTACCCATACCATACGGTAAGACCAGGGGAAAAACAAGGCAGGCCGTAATGGCCTGCCTCAGGCTGGGGGTGGGTGTGGCAGTTGGAGAGTAAAGGGATAAATTAATTCAGGTCAGAGCGCGGTCTCCGCCGGAGGATGCCCAGACCCACCAGGCCGGAGCCCAGGAGCCAGAAGGCCGCGGGGAGGGGCACCGCCGCGTTCCCGTTCATGACCTGGAAGATTTCGGTGTTGTCCAGATAGTTGTAGTTTGACAGCCCGTAAAAGGCCAGACCGGGATCAGATTGGTCGGCATAGCCGGCGAACAATTCGGAACCGGCTCCTATGGCAAAGAGGGGTATCAGTTCATTTGTGTGGTCACCGGAGTTGTAGTGCGCTCCGGGGAGCGTGCCGGCGCCATTGTCCACCACCTCATTAAAGGTATTGGCAGTCGGACCCCAAAGGTCACCAGTTTCGTGGTCGGCGGTAACGATAAGGAGAGTGTCATTCCAGTTGCTGTTGGCGTTGACCCAATCCACCACGGCTTGCACTGAGGTATTAAAATCCATCTGTTCCTCGATGGCGCGGCCGAGCTGGTTGGCATGGTTGGCCCAGTCCACTGCGCCGCCTTCCACCATGAGGAAGAAGCCGTTGTCGTTTTGATTCAGGACATTCAGAGCCGCCTTGCTCATGGTGGCCAGGGAAGGCACGTTGGTATTGAACGCCACGCCGGATGGATTGGCCGCATCCGCGCCCTTCACGCCGGCGTTCCGGCCTTGCTGGGTCGTGGTGGCAGCCTGGACGGTGCCCACTACCTTGTCGGGGAGCAGCGCGGGATTAGTAGTGGCGGCCAGGGCCTCAAAGTCCTCTTTGGCCTGAATGGAGGTCCAGCCGTTGAGGGTGCCGGCATTCAGGGCGTTCCAGGTGGCGCTGCCGCCTACGTAGTTGTAATTCGGAGTTGCGGCCGCCCCGCCGCTGTCGTTAAAATTAGGGTTGCCGGCGCCCATGATGACGTTGAGGTTGCTTCCCAGCATTTCATTGGCGAGTTGGGAGTAATTGTTCCGGCTGACATTATGGGCCACCATGCCCGCGGGGGTGGCGTGGCTCCACTCCACGGTGGTGACCACCCCGGTGACCTTGTTCAAGGCGCCGGCAATCTGGACAATGTTGGTCAGCGGCTGTCCGGTAGTGCTCCAGTTGATTTGGCCGTCGTAATTCTTGACTCCCGTAGCCATGGCCGTGGCCGCAGAGGCGGAATCGGTAGCCCCGGTTTTGAGATAATTGAAATTTGTCCAGGCTTGGGCGGGGTCATAGGCCGGAATATTGGTGTTGTTGGCCGAGAAGGTGCTGACGCTGAATTGCGTCGCAAAACTCTCGTATACCGGGTTGGTCCCGGTCCAGTAATCCGTGGCTTTCATGGTGTTGTAGCCCATGCCGTCACTGATCATCAGGATGACGTTTTTGGGCAGTTCGGCGGATGCCAGACTGGCATATAAGACCAGGCTGAGCGTCGCCAGAAGGCTTATCCAGGTTTTTGTACGGCCGTACCGCATATTATCCTCCTGCCAAGTTATCTTTGTAAGGGTCAATAGAAAAATAAAAAAAGGCCTTAATTCCCCGATTATTCCTTAATATCTGGTCAGTCACCTCCCCCAAGATTGAAATTTGAGGACCTTTATAGACCGGCCGTATTAGGGGCAAATGAGCTTAGGATTAATAATTGATTATTATTAAATTTAGCGGGAAAGTAATAAGGCAAAGATCGCAATAGATTGTAATCATTATTAATTTTGTTAAACGATCGGCAGGCGGGACGGGGTCTTGGGGATGGCGGGTTTAGGGATGGTAGTGCAGCGCCAGCCAGACGGTGGGCCGGTCGGGGTCGGTCCATTCCACCCGGTGGCGGCGGTGGGCCGGAATGAGCAGGTAGTCTCCGGGGCGCAGCACCCGCGGCTCCGGTTCATCTTCAAACCTCAAGCCCGCGCCGCCGGACAACAGCGCCACCCATTCGTGGGTGTCCTGGTCGTACCATTCCCCGGGGGCGGTGGCCTGCCCCCCGGAGACAATGCGCTCCAGGCGAAAATTTCCGGCCGCCAGGATAGTCTCGAAAATTTCCTCGGGGATCTCTGCGGGAAACGCGGCAAACAGGTTAGCCACGGAAAACCTCCGTTAACAGCTAATTGCCACCTGCTAACTAGCCCCGGCTGCCGATGAGCCAGTGCCGCAGCCGGCCTTGAGGGTCCAGGCGCAGTTGCAGCACGAAGGGTATGCTCCGCCCCGGGATGGCAAAGCGCAGGTCCCGCCACTCCAGGAGTTGGTCGCCGGCCTGGTTCTGAACCCGGCACAGCAGGGGAAACCGGGAAAATTCCAGGAAACCCGCCAGGATTTTCCGGGCCTCCGGCGTATGAGGGGCGCCGCCCCCCGGGGCCGGGGTCCAGGTCTGGATGGTGAGATGGCCGGGGTCCTGGTAAGAAGTGGCCGGCGCCAGGCAGGCCTGGTCCGGCGGCGCGGCAACCGTCCGGGCCGCCACACCCTGGTCGCCCGCCCCGAAGACGGCCTTATAGGGCAGTTGCACGAAGGTCTGCCGGATTCCCTCCGGGCCGGCCGCGATGAGGTGCCAGCGGCGGCAGGAAAAAGGCTGGGGCAGGGCGGCCACAGTTTGGACCTCAGGGTGCGAGGCTCGCAAGACCTGCTGGGCCAGGCTCAGGGCCTGGTGGTGGTAGAGGGCGCAAGTCAGGAGGTAGAGCGCGGTCGCGCCCAGGCAGCCGGCCCCCACCCGGGCGCCCCAGCGGGGGGCGGTGAGGGCGATGATGGCCCCGGCCAGCAGGATGGCCGTGAAATAAGGGTCGATGATGAAAATCCAGTCCAAAGAAAAACGCTGCCGGGACAAGGGATTCAGTATCTGGGTGCCGTAGGAGGTGGCCAGATCCATGAGCAGGTGCGACCCCAACACCATCAGCCCGATCACGAACAGCGGCTTAAACCAGGAAGGCCCGCCCAATTTCCGGCCGGCCAAGGCCCCCAGCAGGGCAAACAGGGGCAGGGCCACCAGCGAGTGGGTGAATCCCCGATGGTAGCGGATAAAGGCCAGCCGGTCCCAAAAGATGAAAAAGTAATCCGCGTCCGGCAAGACCGCAAAGATGACGCCGGCTAACGCGGCCCACCACCGGGACGGCGCGGGCACCAGTTGGGAGCAGATCACCCCGGTGGCCACGTGGGTCAATGGATCCACGGCCACCTCCCGGTCTGGGTGCCGTAATGGGGAAAATGGCGCAGCAGGTCATCCCGCAGGGCCACGGCGCTGGGGTAGCGCTCCTCCAGGTTTTTCTTGAGGCACCTGAGGATAATGGCCTCCAGGGCCGGCGGGATCTCCGGGTTCTCCTCCCGGGGCGGCGCCGGTTCCTGCTCCAGAATCTGGTCGATGAGCAGTTTCTCCACCTCGCTGTAGAAGGGCAGTTCGCCGGTGTAGAGCAGATACATGAGCACCCCGATGGCCCAGATGTCGCTGCGGCGTTCGCTCTGGCCCATGATCTGCTCCGGCGCCATGAAGGGCCGGGAACCCACCATGGTGGCGCTGATTTCCTTTTCCCCCAACATCTTGGCCACCCCGAAGTCCAGCAGTTTCAGGTTGCCGTTGGGTTGGATGATGATGTTGTTAGGCTTGATGTCGCGATGCATGATGCGGTTCTTGTGGGCGTGGGCCACCACCTCGATGAGTTGCAGGATGATGCGCTCCACCAGGGGCCGGGGCAACTCCTGGTCCAGCAGGTCCCCCAGGGTCTTACCCTCCACGTATTCCTGAATAATAATCAGTTTACCATCATCTTCCAAAGTATCAATCAGGCGGGCTACCCCGGGGTGGGGCTCCAGCTTCTGGCAGATGGCCGCCTCCCGGCGGAACTTGGCGTTGGCGGCCCTGAGGAAAGGGATTTTGGCCACAAAGCGCCGCTCGGAGTCCGTGGCTTCGGTGTCCACCACCAGCCACACTTCGCCGAAGTTGCCCTGCCCCAGCTTCTTGATTTTCTCATAGCGGCCCCCCATAAGGGGCGTCATCTGCATGAGAGCGAGGTAATCCCGGGC
>JBAZKX010000021.1:0-12560 GCA_041650575.1 Desulfobaccales bacterium | reverse complement strand
GTAACCAGCAGGAATCCGTCGGATTTTCGCAAGGCTTAGTCTCGATAATGTCAGCGGGGTCGCCCCGATCCAATCCCGGCGAATTTATGCGACCACCCCGACCAACGATTCGGATCAATCCAGGGTTTTGATCAACTCCGGGGTGATGTCCTTGAATTGCAGGATTGACTTTCCCTGGTGATCGTTTTTAAATTCTTTGGCCGCGGGCTCATCTTTGAAGGGCATCAATTCTTTCCCCATGGGCCCGTAAACATCACTGCCGACGACAAACCACGCCTGGAAGCCGTCCATCAACTTCATATTATAATAATCGGTTACCAGGATGGCGGCGATATCCGCCCGGGTCTTCGACGGATTGTATTTCGGTAGATCAAAGTAATATTTCATCAGGTCTTTGACGCCGTCGAAAAAAGCGTTAGTGCCATCCTTAAACACGACCTGGGCGATGAAATCCGGATACTTGGCCACGAACATGCCGCACACCGGACACTTGTCCGCCGGGGTAAGCTTGCCGGGTTGCACTTCCTGGGCGCACAGGAGGGAACAGGTTATGATGAGGGCCGCCACGTTGATGAAAATAAGTGATTTGGAATATTTCACAAAAACTCCATGACCCAGGCCGAGCCTGGGTGATGAGGGCCAGGTCGACTGGAGCGGTCCCCCTGGCCCGGATTCCGGCCTGGTTATTTTTTCTCTTCCTGTTTCCCTTCCTTCATCTTCATCTCTTTCATCTTGGCCCGTTTGGCCCAGATCATCTTGGTGTCCTCGTACATTGACTCGAACGAGGCCTTCATGGCGTCGTCAAAATTGGCGATCTTGCCGCCGTTTTCTTTAATAAAGGCTTCGGCATCCTTCTTATCGGCGAAGGCCCATTTGGCTACCTTAGTCATAACGCCGGGCTTGTTGCCGCCGATTACCCAGGTGGCTTTCTCGGCATCGATCAGTTTCTTGGTGTTGTAGTCTCCCACCTGAATGGCCTTTACCTGCTTGTCAAAGGATTGAGCCAGCTCCAGAGCCGCGCAGTGGATGGCGCACAGCCCGGTGGACGAGCCATCCGTAAATTCGACCAGCATGCGGCTGTGAGCGAATTTTTCCCGGTCCATGTTGCAGTACTTGCAGCTATGGTGCGCCTGAATATCCGGCATAGTCTCGGCGTAACCCGCAATGCCGGTCAGCAGAAAAATGGCCACGAACATGCCGCACAGAATCAATCTTTTCATTTTTCGCTCCTTTTGATCTGATATTTAAGTTCTGCTGGTTTGCTTCACTTGGATACAGCAGTTTTCCTTTGGCGATCCTGAGAAGCCTACAATAATCTTAATTTGGGAGACCCAAAGGTTCAAGCCGGTGAACCATGGATGAGGAAGTTCATACAATCATAGGTTCTTTAAAACAAAAATCAAGTGGTCTCATCTGAAGAAGAAGATAATTCACGATTTATTTGGGCTTCCGGGCTTTCGGCTTGGCCGGCGTGGGCGCGGGTTGGGCGGCGCCGGGCCTGGAACTTTCCAGCTTTTGCAGGGCCTGGGTGGCTGGAGCGAAGCGCGGATTGAGCACCAGGGCCCGCCGGTAGTGATTGAGGGCCACGTCTTTTTCGCCCCAGGATTCCATAATCCGTCCAAGTTCATAATGAAAGCCGGGGAACTCCGATTCCTTGGCTAAGACGAAGCGAAACTCCTGCAGGCTCTGGTCCTTGTCGCCTTTCATGGCATACAGCCGGGCCATATCGAAATGAGCTTCCAGGTTGTCCGGCGAGGCGTCCAGGGACTCCTTTAAATAGCGCTCGGCCTGATCCAGCTTGGTTTTATCCATCAAATAGATCTGCCCCAGCATGGCTTTGGCATGATAATTGGCAGGGTCCAATTCCAATACCCTCAGGAAGGATTTTTCGGCCTGGTCTTTATCTTTATTAAGAAAAGCGACCTTGCCCACCCAGAATCGAACCAGGGCGGATTTCGGCGCCAGGTCGGCGGCCTGCTGGAATTCCTTCAAGGCCTCGGGCAGTTTCTGCTCTTTCAATAGCTTATGGGCCTCGCGAAAGTGTTCGAAGGCCTGGGGAGAGACCGTCGCCTGCAAGTCTTCCTTGGACTTGGGGGACTGGGACGAAGTCCCGGAGTTGGAATTACACCCCGAAAGAGCCAGCAAAGCCGCTAATCCAAAGCTCAACAGCAGGCGGCAGGGAGCGGAATTGATCATCCTCGTATTTCTCCTTGTGGTGACCGGGATTGAGGCGCGGGGATTTGGCGACCGCCCAGGATGGCCGGGGCGGGTATCGGCAGGCGCGGACTATCCCGCCGCCCCAATCCAGCCTCACGGGGCGCGGTCAAACCGCAGAAAAGGGGTCCCACCGAGAAAAAGCGGGGCAAAGGTCCCTCGCCGGGCTCCTCAGCCCTTTTCTTCCCCCAGGATGTCATAGACCCAGCTCAGGGCCGCGGAGGTATTGGGAAAGCCAATGGTGCTGGTGAGCAGGATCATGGTGTGATAAATCTCTTCGGGTTTGGCGCCGGCTTTCAAGGCCCGTCGCACGTGGCTGTGCACCGCGCCTTCGGAGCGGATGGCCGCGGCCGCGGCCAGTTGGACCAGGTGGGAAGTCTTTTCATCCAACGGCCCTTCCTGCCGCACCACTTCCCCCAACTGCTCCAAAGCCTTGATGAATTTCTCGTGATTCTCTTTGACGAACGAATACCAACCGGGATAGGTCTCTTCTGACATGAGGTGATCCTCCAAGCCTGAATGGTAAGGGAGATTGTTCAACTAGCTGAAAAGACTATCAAATAAATCTTTCAACTGGGGATGGCCGTATTTCACTTCTCTGAGCAGGTTCGCCACTGGTTGCAGTGATTTTTGCAACCATGCTCATTAGTTATTTTTAAGAACTCAACCCGGTCTTTTCAAGGCCGCGGGTCCCAAAGGCTGGGAGTTCTCAATATTTTCTTGCGGCCGCAGGGGTAAAAAAGGAAAATGGAGACGGCGCCAAGGCCCCGACCGCTCCAGGGAATCGGGGATAATGCCCCGGCGCTTGATCAGCCCGGCGCCTAGCGGGGAAAGATAAGGAAGGCTGCATGAACGTTATCTGGTTTGTCGTCATTTGTATCAGCGTCTTGTTTGCAGCCGTCAACGGCAGGATCGACGAGTTCACCAAGGCCATGTTTGAAGCGGGCAAAACCGCGGTGGAAATGTGTCTCTACCTGGTGGGCATTGTCTCTCTCTGGCTGGGGCTGACGAAAATCCTCGAAGATAGCGGGGTGATCTATAAGATGTCAAACTTCTTCAGACCCGCCATCTCACTGCTGTTCCGGAACATCCCGGCGGGGCATCCAGCCATTACTTCCATGACGCTCAATCTCCTGGCCAACCTGTTCGGGATCGGCAACGCCGCCACCCCCCTGGGCATCAAGGCCATGGAAGACCTGCAGACGCTCAATCCCGAGTCCGACACCGTCACCTTCGAAATGATGCTCTTCATCGTGATTAATACCTCGAGCATTCAGATAATCCCCTTTACCGTCATCGGGCTGCTGGCAAGTTACGGCTCCCGCAACCCGAATGTTATTATCTTGCCTACCTTGATCTCGACGCTGGTGTCTTCGGCCACCGCGGTGGGCATCCTCTTTTTGTTCAGAAAACTCAAGGGGAGAAACGCCTAGCATGGATACCCTTAATGCCGGGTTTCATTATCTTATTCCGATCTTTATCTTGTTCACGGTGGGCTATGGCTTTTTCAAGGGGGTGCCGGTCTATGATTCCTTCATTTCGGGGGCCAAAAACGGCATAGAAATCATCATTGGGATTTTCCCCTATGTGCTGGCCATCTTTATCATGGTCAAGACCTTCCAGGCCTCGGGAGCTCACGCCTTTATCAACGGCATATTTTCCCGGGTCGGTTCCCTGTTCCAGGTGCCGACGGAAGTCTTTTCGGTGGCGATGGTCAAACCGTTCTCCAACGCCGCGTCCCTCGGCATTTTTACCGAGATCCTCAAATCGACGGGGCCCGACTCCCTGGCCAGTACGATGGCCGCGGTTATCATGGGCAGCGCCGAAACGACGTTTTACGTCCTGGCGGTGTATCTCGGGGCCGTCGGCATCAAAAGGACCAAATACCTGGTCCCCGTATGCCTCATCGCGGACGTGTGCGGCATCGTCGTCGCCATCACCGTCGTCAGATTAATGTTTTAACCCGGAGGTCAGGCCGGGGCAGCTTCTCCCAGCAGCCAGGCCGACCAGGTGAAGCTCAAGTCCCGCGGGAGTTCCGGGTGATGGAAGTCCCAGGTCAAACGCCGCTGTAGAGACCACCCCAGCTTCAGGTAGCTTTCCAGCAAGAGACTCTCCTGGTTGTCGCGAAAACCCGAGAGGATGAGCCGGCCTGCCGGCGCAGCCAGGCGGTCAAGCTCCGGGATTTTGTCAAGCTGCACCTCCCAGGGGAGGTTGGCCACCACAAGGTCGAAGCCGGCCTTGAGGCACTCGGTGGAGCCCTGTACCGTGAGGATCGGGCCGGCCAGGCCGTTGTTTTTGGCGTTCTGCCAGGTGGTCCGGGCCGCCGGCCGGGAGATATCCACTCCCACCACCCGGGGGACTCCCAGGGCGGCGGCCGCCAGGCTGAGGATGCCGGCGCCGCAGCCCACGTCCAGCATGCGGGTCACTGCCACCGCGGGCAGAGCCTCCCGCAGCAAGTCCAGGCAGAGGCGAGTGGTGGGATGGCCCGGCGGAAAGGCCTCGCCGCGGCCCACCAACACCACCCGTTCCCCGGTCTCGGCCCCGGATGGGTGGCTCCGGGTGCTTAGCACCAGAAGAGGAGATAGCTGGTAGGACCAACCGGGAGGCTGTGGTTCCGCCAAGGTGGGGTCTCCTGAAAGGGAAATGATTCCAGTCAGGAGTAATTATAGCCCGGCCGCAATGAGATTTGAATGATCCAGGCTATTTTTCCTTGCGCCGGCCGGGGCGAGGCGTGGCGGGGTATGGTGTCAGGCTGGGGCGTCGGGGGCGGGCAGGAATCTTTCTAAAAAGACTTCAACAATCTGAGGATCGAATTGTTTGCCAGCCTGTTTCTGCAAATAGGCTTTGATCTTGTCCGGGGGCCAGGCCGACCGGTAGGGCCGGTCGCTCCCCAGGGCGTCCCAGACATCCACCACGGAAAAGATGCGGGCCGCCAGGGGGATATCCTCACCCTTCAGGCCCATGGGGTAACCGCTGCCATCCCATTTTTCATGATGGCAGAAGGGGATGTCCAGGGCCGGACGCAGGTAGGCGATGGGGGCCAGGAGATCATGGGCAAAGATGGGGTGCTGGCGCATGATCACCCATTCTTCGGAAGTTAGGGGGCCCTCCTTGAGCAAGATGGAGTCGGGAACGGCGATTTTACCGATATCGTGCAACAAGGCCCCCCGATAAATATGGGCCAGTTCAGCCTCGGTGACTCCCAGGGCCCGGGCCAGTTTAAGGGTCAATCCGGTGACCCGCTGAGAGTGCCCCTTGGTTTCAAAATCCCGCAATTCCAGGGCCATGGCCCAGCCCTCCAGGGTGGCTTCGTAGGCCTGGCTGAGTTCCTGGTGGGAGCGTTGCATCTCGGCAAACAGGGTGGCGTTATCGAGGGCGATGGCCGCGGGGCCGGTCAGGGCCTCGACAAATTCCCGCATGGCGGCATCGGCATCGAACCTGGAGCGATGCAGAATTTCGATTATTCCCTTGGTCTGTCCCTGGTGCAGGAGGGGCACGCCAAAGTAACTGACAAACCCCTCTGAGTCAAATAAATTGGCGCGGCTGCACTTATCTCGAACTGCGGCCAGATCGGGAATATAGAGAGGCTGCTGCTGCAGGGCGACAGATCCGGCGCAGCCCTGGTCCAAGGACACCTGGATCTGGTTGATGCGGTCTGATTTAAAACCGCGGGCTGCACCAAACTCCAGGATCGAGGTGCGCGGATTGAAGAGGAGGATGGTGGCGGCATCCACCTGCAACCGGGCGGCGACCTGGTCCAGCACGATGTCCAGGGTAGTACGCAGGTCCAGACTGCTGCTGATGGCTAAAGCTATCTGGCGCAAGGACTGCAATCGTTTGAAATGGTTTTCGACCTCGTGGCTCAGGCGGGTGTGTTCCATGGACGCGGCTACGATACCGGCAAAGGCCTGGAGGAGGTCCATACGCTCCGGGGTGAAAAAGTCCGGCTGGTCGGCATAAATAATCAGGCAGGCAAAGGTTCGATGCTCGTTGGTGAGGGGAAAAACGGCCTGAGCCCGGTACCCCAGCCTCAAGGCGGCCGCAGCCCAAGGTGCGGCTTCCTCCTGCCGCGGCGAGTTGCAGCTGAGTACCGGTTTGCCGGTGGCAATGGCCTGGCTGACAGGACCCTGACTCATCACGGGGTCTTCGAGGCGTATCTCCAGATTATCGAGGCAGGGAGCCGGCTCTTCGGTCCAATAGAGGGGACGGATCAGGCCGGAGGACTCGACCCGCGCCAGGCATACCAGGCCGGTCTTAAAAGCCTCCGCCACCAGCCGGCACGTCTCCGGCACCAGGGCTTCTGGATCGCGGATCTGGGCCAGCTTTTCGACGCCGGCGATCAGGAGCCGGAGAGATTGCAGGTGCAGCCGGGCCTGGGCTTCGGCCCGCTTGCGGTCAGTGATATCAGTAACGACTGCCACGGAACATAAGGAGCAATTCAATGGGCTGTCAGGCTCAAAGGCCGGTATGGGCGTAATGAGGACAATAATCTGGGCCCCATCTTTTCGGGTCCAGGTTATTTCATAGGGAGTCTGTTCTCCCGGTTCCCCCCGGTCCAACTGGTCCCGGATGATCTCCTGGTTATCCCGGTCAAAGAACTCGAAGACCTTGTGCCCCACCAGATCCTCCCGGGAATAACCCAACAAATCGCAAAACCTGGGGTTGACAAAGGTAAAACAGTGTTCCCGGTTTACCATGACCAGGCCATGGTTCAGGTTGTTGACCAGCAGGCGGTACTGGGCTTCGCTCTCCCGCAAGGCCTGGTCGGCCCGCTGGTGTTCGAGGCGGAATCTGAGCGAAGCCACCCCGTATTCCAGGTCTT
Organism: Desulfobaccales bacterium; assembly: GCA_041650575.1. Taxonomy (GTDB): domain Bacteria; phylum Desulfobacterota; class Desulfobaccia; order Desulfobaccales; family 0-14-0-80-60-11; genus 0-14-0-80-60-11. Next base: position 5,524 of record JBAZKX010000021.1, on the reverse strand, counting down.
GGGCCAGCGTCCCCAGCATGGCCACCGTGTCTGCGTCAAAGGCCTCGGTGTCGCCGGCGTACAGGGCCAGAGCTCCCCAGGGCTGCTCGCCGATTTTCAGGGGAAAAGCGGCCGCCGAGGCAAAGCCGCGCTCTAGAGCTTCAGTCCGCCAGAGGCCAGCAGCGGGGTCTTCCTGAATACGTGGAATGATGCACGGCGACCCGGTGCGCACCGCGGTCCCGAAGGGCTCCCGGCCCTGGTCGGCCTCGCTCCAACGGAGGCCCGCGGCGGCCAGATAGCCGTCGTCGGCCCCTGCATGGGCCAGGGGAATGACGGCCTGGTCCCGGTCCGCTAGAGCCCGGCCCACCCAGGCCAGGCGATAGCCCCCTACCTGCACCAGGATGCGGCAGATTTCCTGATGTAAATCGGCCTCATCCAAAGCCCACAGCATGGCTTGATGGGCTTCGCCCAGGATTTTGAGGGTGCGGTCAGCCCGCTGCAACTCGGCAGCCCCTTTGGCGCGGGCCTTATTCTCCCGGATGAAAAAGCAAAAAGTGATGATGAGGATGGCAGAGCTGACGAGCGTCCCCAGGATTAAGCCGCGCCGGCCGGCCGCGGTGGTCAGGCCGGGGGGTTGGCAGCAAGCCCACCATTCGGCCACCGCGATGAGGACGAGCGCCAGCGCCAGCCAGACATTAATGAGTTTCTTCCCCATAAGCGGCCACCGGACGTCTGGTCCAACCTGGCAATCTTCTTCGCAGCCGAGCCCCATGCCGTTCAGGGTGATAAGGAATCCCGGGGTGACACGAGGGGACAGGAATTATACCTCTTCATCAGCCATTTCCTGATGGTGATGCGGGTGCCCACCCCCACCTGGCTGTCAATGGCAAATTCGTCCATCAGGCGCCTGGATCCCGGTAAACCCTGGCCGCGAGCGGTGCCGGAGCCAAAGTCATCTCCGAGGGCCCGTTCGAGGTCAGGAATGCCGGGGCCCCGGTCTTCGAAGACAATCTCCAGGCCAAGGGCGCCGTCAAGGGTTACCCGGTGAATAGTTACCGTGCCCTCGCCGGCGTATTGATAAACGTTGCGGCTCAGTTCGGCGGTGGCCGTGGCGATGCGGGTCTGATCCATGGCGCTGAAACCCAACTCCCGGGCTATTTCCCGGGCTGACTGCCGGGCCAGGATCACATCATTGCCGCTCAGGATGGCGATCTCTTTGTCGGGAACCGGCCGGGCCGGCGCCGGCTTTCCCGGGGCCGGGGTTTCGTCCACCATGTGCCCCCATAAATCAAGGGGTATCAGCCGGAGAGGCAGGTCCGACACCGTGCTCTGATCTTGATTCCGGACCGGTCCCAGTCCCTCCTTCCGCCTGGACGAAGCAGGATCGCTTTGGGAGACTTTGATTTCCATATTCCAGTTCCCCCCGGGGGACAGTCTTGGATTCTCATTCATATTTCGGCACGATGGGTAAATAACATGAATCCGGCAGCCATTTGAAAGAGTTTTATGGACCTGCAACTGGACCTCCGCAAGTTGGTCCGCGTGGGGGACAGGCACGGCTCTTATAGCTGCGGCGCGCCCGGCTTGCTTTTCGTTTAAGGTTTGACAACCCCGGCTCCTTTCCTTATTGTTAACCCAGCAGGGAGGATATTCATGAGCAGTCGCAAACGGTGCCTCATCTCCAAAGACGCCATTGCCCGGCGGGTGGCAGAACTGGGAGAGCAGATCGGCCGGGATTATGCCGGCCGGGACCTGGTGATGGTGGGGGTCCTCAAAGGAGCCTTTATCTTTTTGGCCGATCTGGTGCGGGAACTCGACTATCCGGTAGAAATAGATTTCGTGCGCCTTTCCAGCTATGGCGGCGGCACCAGCCCCACCGGCGAAGTGCACATCAGCAAGGACGTGGAACTACCCCTCAGAGACCGGGATGTCCTGATCGTGGAAGACATCATGGACCTCGGCTATACTCTCGCCTTTTTGAGGCAACACCTGGCCACGCACCGGCCCCGCTCCCTGAAGATCTGCTGCCTGATTGATAAACGGGAGCGGCGGGAGATCGACGTGCCCCTGGATTACGTGGGTTTTGTGGTGGAGAAGGGCTTCCTGGTGGGCTACGGTCTGGACTGCGGCGAAAAGAGCCGGACCCTGCGGGAAATTTTTGTGATCGACAAAGACTGAGATCGAGAAGACCGCCTTTCCCAAGCTTCAGCCTTGCATGCATTGCGCCGTAGGGCGTGTTTTAATCCTGGCCTAACCGCGCTTTTCAACTTCTGGAGACGATGACTGACACCTCTGGGCGCCGCTTCGCGGCGCTGGACCTGGGCAGCCTGACGGTGCGCCTGGCGGTGGCCGAGACCATCGCCGGAGACCGCTTCCGGGTGGTGCTCCACCGCCGGGAGATTACCGGCCTGGGGCAAGGGCTGGCCTTAACCGGCGAGTTGGCCCCGGAGGGCATGGACCGGACCCTGGCGGCCCTGAAAACCTTTCAGCAGCTCATGGCGGCCCAGGGAGTGAAGGTTTACCGGGCCGTGGGCACTCAGGCCCTGCGCCAGGCGGCTAACCGCCAGGTCTTTCTGGATCGGGTCCGTCAGGATCTGGACCTGTCCGTCGAGGTCCTGGCGCCGGCAGAGGAGGCCCGGCTGTCGCTGGCCGGGGTGCTGTCGGCCCTCAACCCGGAAGTGCTGAACGCGCCGGCGGTACTGGTCTTCGACGTGGGCGGGGGCAGCTCCGAATTCGCCCTGGTGCGCCCGGGGAATGAGCCGGTCTTCGCCAGCCTGCCTCTGGGAGTCCTGACCCTGAGCCAGGCCCGGCCCCTGGGAGACCCGCCCGAGCCGGAGCGGGTGGCGGCGGTGCACGCCGAGATCGCGGCCGAATTGGGCGCATTCTATCGGCAGCGCCTGGCGCCCCTGATCAGCGTGGGGCCGCGCCTGGTGGGCACCGCCGGCGCGGTGACGACGCTGGCGGCCATGCAGTTAAAGCTGGAGGCGTATGACCCATCGCAGGTCAATAACCTGGTCTTAAGCCGGGTCCAGGTGGCGGCCCTGGCGGAACGGTTGGCCCGGCTGCCCGCAGCCGAGCGGGCCCGCCTGATCGGGTTGGAGCCCGCCAAGGCCGGGGTCATGGTGGCCGGGGCCCTGATCGTGCTGAGCCTCCTCGAGGTTTGCCGGCAGGAGGCCCTGGTGGTGATCGACGCAGGACTGCTGGAAGGTGTCTTACAGGAGGTGGCTCGTAATTTTGGAGTTTCGGGATTTGCTAAAAAGGGATAAAATTAATATTTAACCGTTTCGCCCCCGATTTGAAATGATTAGTTTTATAGAGACCGAACCACAGCTCACAGAAACCATCCCCTTAACCAGAGTTGAGAATTTCAAGGCTGGTGCTTACGGCCGCCGGGAATTCGAACCCTAAAGGATAAAGCGTATGTCTCAGGACTCCATTCCCCCCATTGCCTATGCCTATACCTTCGACGATGTGTTGTTGCTGCCGGGGGCTTCGGCGGTGCTGCCCAGCGAAGCGGATCTCAGCACCCGGTTGACCCGGCGGATCACCCTCAATATTCCGCTGCTGAGCTCCGCCATGGATACGGTCACCGAAGCGGATACGGCCATCTCCCTGGCCCGCCAGGGAGGCATCGGCATCCTGCACCGCAACCTGCCCATCGAAGCCCAGGTCCTGGAGGTGGAGAAGGTCAAGAAGTCGGAGTCCGGGATGATCATCGACCCGGTGACCATCGGACCCGAGGCCCGCATCGCCGACGTCCTCCAACTGATGGAGCGCTACCGCATCTCGGGCATTCCGGTGGTGGAGGGCAAGAAGTTGGTGGGCATCGTCACCAACCGGGACCTGCGTTTCGAAACCAACCTGGAACAGAAGGTCACGGAGGTCATGACCAAGGACCACCTGGTCACCGCCAGGGTGGGCATCACCCTGGAGGAATCCAAGGCCCTGCTCCATAAATACCGCATCGAAAAGCTGCTGGTGGTGGACGAGAACGGCAACCTCAACGGCCTCATCACCATTAAAGACATCGAAAAGATCCGCAAGTATCCCTGGTCCTGCAAAGACGAGTTCGGACGCCTGCGGGTGGGAGCCGCCATCGGGGTGGGTCCGGACCGGGAGCCCCGCATCGAGGGCCTGATCAAGGCCGGGGTGGACGTCATCGTCATCGATACGGCCCATGGGCACTCCTGGCGGGTGATCGAGACGGTGGAGGACACCAAACGGAACTTCCCCGACGCCGAGTTGATCGCCGGCAATATCGCCACCGCGGATGGCGCCCGGGCCCTGATCAAGGCCGGGGTGGACGCGGTCAAGGTGGGGGTGGGGCCCGGCTCCATCTGCACCACCCGGGTGATCGCCGGGGTGGGAGTGCCCCAGCTCTCCGCCATCATGGAGTGCGCCAGGGCGACTAAGGCCGCGGACATCCCCTTGGTGGCCGACGGCGGCATCAAGTACTCCGGGGACGTCACCAAGGCCCTGGCCGCGGGCGCGGACGTGGTGATGATCGGCAGCCTGTTCGCCGGGACCGAGGAGTCCCCGGGAGAGACGGTGATTTTTCAGGGCCGCAGCTACAAGATCTACCGGGGCATGGGGTCCGTGGAGGCCATGAAAGCCGGCAGCCGGGATCGCTACTGCCAGGAAGACGTCAACCTGGAGGACAAACTGGTGCCGGAAGGCATCGTGGGCCGGGTGCCGTCCCGGGGCAAGCTGGCGGACGTGATCTTCCAGTTGATGGGGGGCCTGCGCTCCGGCATGGGCTACGTGGGGGCCCGGACCATCAAGGAACTCCAGGAGAAGGCCAAATTCGTGCGCATCAGCCCCGCGGGCCTGAAGGAATCCCACGTCCACGACGTCATCATCATGAAAGAAGCGCCGAATTACTGGGTCGATTGAGGAATATAGCGGTGAGCAGTAAGCAGTAAAAGCTGTCAGCTATCAGCGGTCAGCTTTCAGCCAGAGAAATGTGGCGGATTTGGGTGTCCGCCCTTTCTTGTAGGGATTTAAGCCCTGTGTAGGGTGCGCCCTGCGCACCAAATTATGCCAATGGAAAAACAGAGCAAATATCCACCAGGCTGGGATGAAGCCAAGGTGCGCCAGGTTTTGGCCCATTATGAGGGACAGACAGAAGAAGAAGCGGTGGCCGAGGATGAGGCGTCCTTTGAGGACCGAACCCAAACCGCCATGGAGGTTCCCATCGAACTGGTGCCGGTGGTGCGGGAACTGATTGCCAAGCATCGGTCCAAATCTAAGGGGCAATCGCCGGCCTGATTTCATAGGATTGAAATAATAAGCTAATAGTTCTTTTTGTGAGAAATAATGTAGGGGCGGACCTGGGTGTCCGCCCCTTTTTTGTGGGGATTTAAGCCAAGGCGAGACGCCAATTCCATAATTAAGGCTTATAAGCAATATAAAATATATTAATTTTACTTATATAAAGGAGGAGGCAATAATAATGCAAAAGCTGCGATAACGATGTCAGAGAGGGGAGGGAAGGCGCATGTTGATCGAGGCATATACCAAATCCTTTGTGCGGCCGCCTAATCCC
>JBAZKX010000020.1:0-13059 GCA_041650575.1 Desulfobaccales bacterium | reverse complement strand
AAGCCCGCTTATTTCGTGGAAAACCAGATGAACGGCGAAAACAAGCACGAGAAGCTGGCCCCTTCCATGAGCAGTCTGATCCTGATCTCGCATGTCAAGGACGGGGTGGATCTGGCCCGGAAAAACCAACTGGGTGAAGGCATCGCCGAGATCATCCGCCAGCACCACGGCACCAACCTGATCAGCTACTTTTACCACAAGGCCAAGACCCAGGCGGCCAATCCCAACCAGGTGAATATCGAGGATTACCGCTACCCGGGGCCCCGGCCTCAGACCAAGGAAGCCGGGCTGGTGCTGTTGGCGGATCAGGTGGAAGCCGCGTCCCGGACCCTGACGGACCCCACGCCGGCCCGCATCCAGGGGATGGTCCAGAAGATCGTCAACAACGTCTTTGCCGACGGCCAGTTGGATGAATGCGAGCTCACCTTGAAGGACCTCCATCACATCGCCCGGAGCTTTAACAAGATCCTGAGCGGCATCTTCCACCAGCGCATCCAATACCCCCAGGCCGTGGATAAGAAAAAAGCGCATGAAGATCTGGATAAACAACCGCCAAAGAAAAACGGTCATAAGCCAGGAGAAGCTCCGGAAAAAAGCCGCGAAGATCTTAAACGCCTTGGGATGGCCTAAGGCCGAGCTCAGCCTCACCCTGATCAATGACCGGGCCATGGCGCGGCTGAACCGGGAGACCTTCGGGCGCCGGGGCCCCACCAACGTCATCAGCTTTCCCCTGGACGCCGCGCCGGCCCCCGGCGAACCCGGTCCGGTCGAGGCCCGCGGGGCCGCGGGCCCGCCGTCGTCCCTGGGAGAAGTGGTAATATCGCTTCCGACCACCCGCCGCCAGGCCGAGGAATATGGCTGGCCCTGGCAAGAACTCCTCGATTTTTTTCTGATTCACGGTATATTACATCTGTTAGGCTACGACCACGAAGAGCCCGCGGCCGAGGCGCGCATGACGGCCCGGGCCTGGGAACTGATGAGCCTCCTGTACCCCGGGCGGTCGTGGGACCTGGAAGAGGCCGCATCCGAGCAACAAAATCCCGCCTGACCCGCCATGCACCCAAGGGGGGATCAATAGTTTGAACCACAAAGTCCCCCTGGGCAACAGGGGGATTTCACCGTGATTTTCTATTCTTGGAAGGAGAAACCCGCGTGCCGCGATTGGAAGTAAACGTAGATCATGTGGCCACCCTGCGCCAGGCCCGCCTCATCGATGAACCTGACCCGGTAACGGCCGCGGCTCTGGCAGAATTGGCCGGCGCCGACGGCATCATCGTGCACCTCAGGGAAGACCGGCGCCACATCCAGGACCGGGACCTCGAACTCTTGCGCCAGACCGTCAAGACCCGCCTCAACCTGGAGATGGCCGCCACAGCGGAGATGCTGACCATTGCCCGGGAGATCAAGCCCGATCTGGTCACCCTGGTGCCGGAGAAAAGACAGGAACTCACCACCGAAGGGGGCCTGGAAGTGGCGGGCAACCTCGCCTTTCTGAAAAATTACGTCCAGGACCTGAAGGAAGTGGGCCTAAGGGTCAGCCTCTTCGTGGACCCGGTGACCCCGCAGATCGACGCGGCCAAGGACGCGGGGGCCGAGTGGGTGGAACTGCACACCGGCACTTACGCCGACGCCCTGACCCGGGCCGAAGCCACCCGGATTTTTCAGGAGATTCTCAACGCGGCCCGGCACGCCCGCAGCCTGGGTCTCAAGGTGAAGTGCGGCCACGGCCTCAACTACCGGAACATCAAGCCCTTCCGGGGCCGGGAGGAATTTGCCGAGTTCTCCATCGGGCATGCCATCATGGCCCGGGCCATCCTGGTGGGCATCGAGCGGGCGGTTCGAGAGATGGTGGCATTGATCAGGTGGTGAAATAGCCGTCAGCTATCAGCGGTCAGCTTTCAGCCAAAGCTGCAGATTGCGGAAGTGCAGCAAGGTCCCAGGAAAAATGGATAAGCCTAATCGCATCGACGAAAAACCAGAAAGAGAGCAGATGAAATCCCTCTCTTTCGGCATGGTCAGCGCTCTCAGCCGGCAGCTGGCGGATAAAGGGTTTGGTCAGCAGCCCATTGACATCGTGGAAGCCCTGGTTTTTGCCATGTTTATCGTCGCCGATACGTATTCTTTGACTAAACCCGAAAAGGACAAGGCCATAGAAGTAATAAATGGTTTTTATGATGATATGCAAAACCATTTTATTCAGAAGATCATCATCAGGGATCATCAAATTACCGATGCGGCCGAGATTCAGGCGGTCTCCGATAAATTTTATGATCTGAGCAGGGCCAGATTTGCGCAGTACGGGGAAAAATTCAAACAGGATATTTCCGACCCCATGGCCCTGTCCTGCCCGACCACAGTGAGCTATCTGTTGGATAACCTGTTTATCCAACCCCTGAATAACGAAGAGAAATTGCAATTGATGGGCGCAGTGTCGGACAAGGTCCTGTATTTTTGGACCGGCTGCGTGCAGTCGTTTAAATAAGAAATATGGATTGTAGATAAGATATGAAACTCATCGACTTACACGTTCATTCCACCGCCTCGGACGGCTCATTTCCCCCGGCGGAGGTGGTGCGGCAGGCTAAAGCGGGGGGCCTTGCGGCCATGGCCCTCACCGACCACGATACCGTGGACGGGTTGGCCGAGGCCGTGGCCGCGGGGGACCGGGAGGGGGTAGAAGTCATCCCCGGGGTGGAGATCAGCGCCCAATGCCCCGGCGGCACCATGCACATCCTGGGGCTGTTCGTGGACTACCACAACGGCCTCCTGGACCAACGCCTGGCGGTGCTGAAACAGGCCCGGATCGACCGTAACCCTCAGATCATCGCCAAGCTGAACGCCCTGAACATTCCCATCACCATGGCCCGGGTGGAGGAAATCTCCGGCGGCGGCCAGGTGGGGCGGCCCCACATCGCCCGGGCCCTCATGGAAGCGGGTTACGTGAGCAGTATCCAGCAAGCCTTCGATATTTACCTGCGCATGGGCGGCAAGGCCTATGTGTCCAAGTTCCGGTTTCCTCCGGCGGAGGCCCTGACCATGATCCGGGAGGCAAAGGGCATCCCGGTCCTGGCCCACCCCTTTACCCTGGGGCTGGGCTCGGCCTTCGCCCTGAAGAACCTGCTGATCGAACTGAAGGGCCAGGGGTTGGCGGGCATCGAGGTCTTTTATTCGGAGCACACCCCGGAGCAGGAAGCCCTCTACCTGAAGCTGGCGCGGGAGTTGGACCTCCTGGTGACCGGTGGCTCCGACTACCACGGCCTCAACAAGCCCGAAATCACCCTGGGGTCCATGCCGTCCCAGGAGAAACTCACCTATAACCTGGTGGAAGCCCTGAAGGCCTGGCGCCGCCGGGAATTTAAGCTCTCGGACTAACACTCTCGAATCTGGGCGGGGAGTCCCCGCCCCTACGGCAAGGGGTCTCCCCGCTTATAAAGCATAACGTCGACCGCACCGCGGCCGGGGGTATTCGGGGGGATTAAAGATTGACAAACCCTGGTATTTGAGGTAGAAAAAATTAACGCCGGGGACGAACTCCGGGACGCGCAAACCCAGCAATTTTGAGAAGGCCACGAAGGCAGCGGGTGTCAGAAGGCCCCGGTTATTCGCGGCTTTTTTTGTGCCATCGGGGCTGGAGCCTGACGGGAGGCAACGCCTCCGGACGCGGGCCTCTTCCCTGGGGGGCGTCTTCAAGGAGATTTTCCATGCACATGGCGGACGCGTTAATTTCACCGGCGGTGGGCGGGACGATGTGGGCGGCCACCGCGGGCCTCACGTACTATAGCGCCAAGAAACTCCGGGATAACCTGGATGATCGACGGGTCCCCCTGATGGGGGTTTTGGGAGCCTTTATCTTCGCGGCCCAGATGATTAATTTCACCATCCCAGGCACCGGTTCCAGCGGCCATCTGGGCGGGGGCATGATCCTGGCCATCTTGCTAGGGCCATACGCGGCGTTCCTCACCATGGCCTCCATCCTGACGGTGCAGGCCTTGTTCTTTGCCGACGGAGGTCTGTTGGCCCTGGGGTGTAACATCTTCAATCTCGGTTTTTTTCCCTGTTTTATCGCATATCCCTTCATTTATCGGAAAATCGTGGGAGCTCGCCTGACCCGGGGCCGGATCGTTCTGGGAGCCATGCTGGCTGCCATTGTGGCGCTGCAACTGGGCGCGTTCGGGGTGGTGCTCGAAACCTGGGGCTCCGGCATTTCGGAGCTGACCTTTAAGACCTTTGTCCTGATGATGCAGCCTATCCATCTGGCCATCGGCGTGGTCGAGGGCCTGGTCACCGCCGCGGTGGTCACCTTTATCGTCCAGGCGCGGCCCGAAATCCTGGCCACGGCTCCCGCCGGGCAGGGCGAAGGCCCGGGTTTCAAGAAAGTCCTGGCCGGGCTGCTTCTGGTGGCGGTGGTCACCGGCGGGGGGCTGTCCTGGTTTGCCTCCACCCACCCGGACGGCCTGGAGTGGTCCATAGCCCACGTCACCGGTAAGGAGGAACTCACCGCTCCGGAGCAGGGCCTGCATGCGGTGATGGCCTGGATTCAAGAGCAGACCGCGTTCATGCCGGACTACAACTTTGCCAAGGAGGATAAGGCCGAGCCGGCCAAGGGCGAGGCCTGGCCCGAGGTCAACGCCGGGACCTCCATGGCGGGGATTGTCGGTATCTTGATGACCCTGGCCCTGGCCGGATTGATCGGGTTGGGGCTGAAACGCTATTACCCCAAGGGGTAACGCCCGCTTACGCTGCACGCAAATTTTGCCGGGGGGATAGGCCGGATGGCGGCCTCCCCCCTTTCATTGACGGCCTGACATGGCGAAAATCGACACCTCTTTCCTGGATATCGGCTACCTGGACACCCTGGCCTACCAGGCGAGCCCCATCCAGCGGCTGGACCCCCGGGTCAAACTGCTGACCACCCTGGTGTTTATCGTGCTGGTGGTCTCGTTCGACAAATACGCCATCACCGGGCTCATACCGTTTATTATCTATCCCGTGGTCATGGTGGCCCTGGGCAACCTGCCGGCGGGCTTCATCCTCAAAAAGATGTTATGGGCGGCGCCGTTTGCGGTGTTCATCGGCATCTTCAATCCCTTGCTGGACCGTCATATCCTGATCTACCTGGGACCGGTGGGGATCTCCGGCGGCTGGATCTCTTTTGCCTCCATTATGCTGCGCTTTTTCCTGACTGTCAGCGCCGCGTTTATTTTGATCGCCTGCACCGGGTTCAATACCGTCTGCATGGCGCTCGAGAAAATGGGGGTGCCGAAAAGCCTGGCCACCCAACTGCTCTTTCTGTACCGCTATATTTTCGTGCTGGGGGAGGAAGCCACCCGCCTGACCCGGGCCCGATCGCTGCGATCTTTCAACGGCAAAGGCAAGGGGATCAAGGTGTTCGGCCACATGATCGGCCAGTTGCTCCTCAGGACCCTGGACCGGGCCCAACGCCTGCACACGGCCATGCTGTGCCGGGGGTTCGACGGCGAGATCCGGCTGGTGCGCACCTTTAGACTCGGCGTGGGCGATCTGGCCTTTTTCCTGAGCTGGACCGGCCTGTTCATCCTGCTGCGGTGGTATAATCTGCCACAGTTACTGGGAAATCTGGTTACGGAGCTGATAAGATGAGCCATCACCTGGTGGAAGCCGAAGACCTGAAATACTCCTATCCCGACGGCCACACGGCCTTGAACGGGGTGTCCTTCAGGATCACCCACGGCGAATCCGTGGCGATCGTCGGGGCCAACGGCGCCGGGAAATCGACGCTGCTGCTGCATCTCAACGGCTGCCTGGTTCCGGAGGCGGGCACGGTGCGCATCGGCGATTTTCCCCTGACCAAACAGACCTTGCCGCAGGTGCGGCGCACCGTAGGCATGGTCTTTCAAGACCCCGACGATCAGCTCTTCATGCCCCAGGTCTATGACGACGTGGCCTTCGGCCCCCTGAATCTGGGTCTGCCCGCGGCGGAAGTGGACCGCCGGGTACTGAATGCTCTAGAGACGGTGGGCGCGGCCCATTTAAAGGACCGCCCGCCGTACAAGTTGTCGGCGGGAGAGAAGCGGTCCGTGGCCATCGCCTCGGTGTTGTCCATGTCTCCGAGCATCCTGGTGATGGACGAGCCCACCTCCAACCTGGACCCCAAGACCCGGCGGCAGCTCATCGAATTGCTGAAAACGTTCAACCATACCATTATCATCGCCACCCACGACCTGGACATGGTCCTGGACCTCTGCTCCCGCACCCTGGTCCTCAAACAGGGCCGGATTGTGTCGGATGGTCCCACGTGGGACATTATGCAGAACCAGGCCTTGCTGGAAGCCAGCAGCTTGGAAAAACCTTTAAGGCTGCAAGGGTGTCCGGTGTGCCATCCGGACCCGGCGCCCCGGATCGGCGGGCACGAAGGCAGTGAGCCGCATAGCCATTGATCGGGCCAACTTGACAACCTTCAGGGTCGATGCTTAAAATTTAATCAGATGGACCTGAACCACAAGGGAGGTGATCAGAAGATGTGTTGCCAGGACCAGAACAAGCATGAGCACGAGCATAACCATGAGGGGTGTACCCACACCCATGACGGGCACGAGCACAGCCACGAGGCGGGGGTGCACAGCCACGAGCATACCCATGCCGATGGGCACCATCAGCACGAGCATAAGTGCTGCCGCTAACGGAAAGCCGCGAGTCAGCTAGAAATAAGCCACGAAGGCCGCCTCCGGTGCGAAGGCCGGATCAAGCGTTCGTGGCTTTCCTTTTTTGTGGCGGCGAACCGTGAGCAATAACCTGACCCGGAGAAAAGCGATTTTTCCGCTTGAATTCCGGGACTGCCTGCAACTCGTACCCTCAAACCCTGGAACCCAAGGGGTGGGACACGGTTTCAGGTTCCGAAGGGCCTTCGCCGGCCGCCTCCCGCCAGGCCAGGAGGTAGAGGAGGTCGGGCCCGGGGTTGGTGACGGCGTGGGGGATGCCAGGCGGGATGTGGACCAGGGTTCGGTCCCCGGTGAGGCGGCGTTCCCGGATTTGGCCGGGAGGGGCTTCCCAGATCACGAGGGCGGCGCCGTGGAAGGGGTAGAGCCTTTCGGCGTGGCCGGGGTGAAGGTGGTTGCCCCGGGTGTGGCCGGGTTGGATGGAAACCAGATGGACGGTGACCAGCAGGTCCTCGGGCGCCTCAAGGCGGCCCGGCCAGGGGAAAAAGACCTGGCCCCGGGCATCGGCCTTGATTACGCCGCTCAGATCAATGAAGTTAACTTCGGACATCTCATCTCCCCCTTGTGTCAGCGGCGCCAGGCGGCCGCCGGAGCTATTCAGGACAGGCAGCGAACCGGAAAACCATGCTGCGACTTGCCGTTCACGTACCGGACCTGGAGCCGGTTCATTCTGGCTAGCGTTCGCCAGCCTGGAAAGCATAATAAATAATCGCCGCCCGGAAAGCGAGGGGCAGGGGGCGATTTTGGCCCTGGTGTCGGTCCTGGCGCTGGCGCGCTCCAGCTTGCATTTTTGCGCTGATTTGGTAGAGTGGGGACGCCGGTCCTGGATGACCTGACGAGACGGGCCGGCGGTTGCTTATCGGGAAATCATGGCCACGATCAACGATTTGGTGCTGGTGCACCTGGACAACAAGCCGGCCTTCTACGCCCGCATCAACGATATCAACCCAGATGTCAAACGGGGCTGGTATCAGGTGGAATTGCTGGTGCTGTCCCTGCCTTCCCAGACCCTGGTCTGGATCCTGGAGGAGTCCCACCTGCAGGGCCAGGAGTTCACCATGGGCGGGCGGCCGGTAAAGCTGGCGCTCATTCCCCCCAAAACCCCACCCCAGCCCGGTTCTCCCACGCCGGAGGGCAAGGCCAAGGTCATCCCCCTGATCCGGAAGGCCTAGACGCCGGTCCGGGAATTTAGCCGCGCGGCTGCTCCTGGTACATCCAGTGCGTTTGCCACCAGGGAATCTTGCGCCAGATAAAGAGCAATTTCAGGTAGTAGAGGTAGCGGTGGCGGTGGATAGCCCGCCTGACGTCCAGGGCTACTCGGGGATTCACGACGGGCGCTTGGGGGGCCGCGGGCCGGGCCAGTACCTGGAAGGCGTCCCGGCGCCAGATACGGAGCCGCTCCACCTGCCAGCCGGCCTTGGCCAGCAGCCAGTCCAAGGTTTGGGGCGCGAAGTAGAAGTTGTGGGCCGGGGAAAACAGGCGCCGGAAACTGACTTTGGGGGCCAGGATATTGGGAGTTTCCAGAAACAACCGGGTGTCGCGGCCGGCATAGCCCCTAAGCTGGCGCAGGCAGGCCAGGGGATCGGGAAAATGTTCGATGACATGGGAGGCCAGGATCAGGTCGAACTGCTGGCCGTCGAAGCTCACGTCTTCGAAGTGGAGGGGGACGACCTCGAGCCCGTAGTGTTGGCGGGCATAGGCGGCCTGGTCGGGATCGGGCTCCACCGCCCAGACCTCGGCCCCCAGGCTTTTTAACCTGCCGCCGGTCAGGCCCAAGCCGCAGCCGATCTCGAGGACCCGGCAGCCGGGTTGAAAGAGCGGCTGAAGCAACGGCCACTGCAGGTTCCAGCGTTTTTGCAGCTTGCGCTGCTGGCGGGAGGAATCGGCGTCTCCCGTGTGCCACTTCCGGGAACTGACGGCCGCGCCGACGCGATCCCGGTCCTCGATCACCGGGTTGTGATAGACCAGGCCGCAGCGCTGGCACCCCACCGTGGTGATGGCGAGGCCCTGGTCCCGGCGCTGGTCCACCGGAAAAGTATTGTCCTGGTCACAAATAGGGCAGAGGATATTTTGCATATGGTCGCCAAAAGGTATACGGTTAATACTCACCGATATGCGCTCACAAGTCAACCTGGCGCGGCGCCGCCCGGAAACTTATTTTATATTGTAATTAACTAGCCGATTTTAATAAAATAACCTTATGAGCTCGTCTGCCTCTGATTTTGGGGCCGGAGTTTTTTTATGAGAATTCTCCTGGTTCAACCGACTACCAAATATCCCAACCGCAAGCCGCTGCGCAGCAAAACCCGCTGGCTCATGGGGATCACTCTGCCGTACCTGGCGGGCCTCACTCCCAAAGGCATCCAGGTGGATGTGGCGGATGACCGCCTGGCCGCCATTCCCTACCACCGGGATTATGACCTGGTGGGCATTACCTGCACCTGCGCCACCGCGGAGCGGGCCTACGAGATTGCCGCCGAGTTCCGGCAGCGGGGCCGCCAGGTGGTGATGGGCGGATTTAACGTGGCCCTGCACCCCGAAGAGGCGCTGGAACATTGCGACGCGGTGGTGGTGGGCGAAGCCGAGTCAGTGTGGGCCGACGTCCTGGAGGATGCCCGGGTCAAACGCCTGAAGCCTCGCTACCAGGCGTCGGGTTTTCACGATCTCGTGGGTCTACCCCGGCCTCGCCTGGAACTGATGGATTATCGGAATTACCGGGTCAAGATCGTCCCCACTCAGACGTCCCGGGGCTGTCCCTATCACTGCGCCTTCTGCGAAGTCCCCATTGTTTACGGCCATACCTATCGGCGGCGGCCCCTGGGAGAAGTCATCGAAGAGATCAAGGCCAACGTGCGCATCACCGGTCTGAAGAATATCTATTTTATCGACGACAACCTCACCGGCCACCGGGACTACGCCAAGGAGCTGTTCCAGGCCCTGATGCCCCTGGGGCTGAAGTGGAGCTGCCTGTGGACCATCAATACCGCCCGGGATGAAGACCTTCTGGACCTGGCCAAGAAGTCCGGCTGCAACCACGTGAACATCGGCATCGAGAACGTCTGCCCGGAATCCATCTTCTCCATCGAGAAGGTGCAGAACCCGGTGGCCGAATACGAGTGGCTCCTGGGGCGTCTGCGGCAAAAGGGGATCTTCTATTCCCTGAACTTCATGTTCGGCCTGGACGGGGACCACAAGGAACTATTCGCCGAGACCCTGGCCTTTTTGGAAAGGGTCAAGGCGCCCATGGCCTTTTTCAACGTGGCCACGCCCCGGCGGGGCACCCCCATGTGGGACCAGCTCAATCAGGAAGGCCGGGTTCATAACCCGGATGCAGAGAAGTATTTAGGGATGGTCTGCAACTTTTTCCCCAAGCACATGACTCCTGACGAGTGCGAAGCCGGGGTTTGGGATTGTTTTCAAAAATTTTATTCGTTCCCTTCCATCTTCCGCCGCCTGCTTATGCCGCCGACCGGCTATATCTTTCAAGGGTTGCCCAGCAACCTCTTTTTCCATTGGTCGGCCTCACGCAAAATCGATCCGGTGGATTTTTATTGATGCTAATGATGCAGGGAAGGAAAGGCCGCGGTCAGTCCGTCGATGACAAACTGGACGGCCAGCGCGGCCATGATCAGCCCCATGAGGCGGGTGAGGAGGCGGAGGCGGGCCTCTTTGAGATAGGTCACCAGGAGATGGGCAAAGCGGAAGCCCAGATACGCCAGAAATAACGTCGAAGCCAGAGACAGCAGGACGAGGCCGTCGTCCAGGAGACTTTTGGCCCGGCTGGTGAGAATCAGCACGGTGGAAATGGCCCCGGGGCCGCTGAGCAGGGGAACCGCCAGGGGGACCATGGCCACATCCTGGTAGTCGTCGGCGTCCAGGCTGGAAGAGGTGTCGATGCGGTTGAAGTGGCCCCGCCCCTCCAGCATATCGATGGCGATGCGAAAGAGGATGAGGCCCCCGGCGATTTGAAAAGCCGGCATGCCGATGCCGAAAAACTCCAGGATAATGCGGCCCACCGCGATGAACAGGGTCAGGATGAGGAAAGCATAGAGACAGGCCCGCCAGGCCAGGCCCCGGGCGGCGGCAGGAGTGAATCCCGCCGACAGGGCCAGGTACGGGAAGAGATTACCCGGCGGGTCGATAATGATGAACAGGGAAATCAGGGCGGTAACGAAAAAGGCCCAGGAAGGTTCCAGGATATATCCCATCAGATGAGATCGCCTCGGCGGAGAAGGGTTTGATATGGCCAACTACCAGGTAAATAAAACCTACCAGGAAATTAATGACAAAATTAAGAAAGGTCAAGCGGAGGCGGCCCGGACCGTGGACGTGGTGACCACCGGGACCTTTTCCCCCATGTGCTCTTCCGGGGCGTTCATTAATTTCGGCCATTCCAAGCCCCCCATCAAGGCGTCCCGGGTGTGGCTCAACAACGTGCCGGCCTATGCGGGCATAGCCGCGGTGGACGTCTATCTCGGCGCTACCGAGCCCTGCGTGGAAGACCCCCTGAACAAGGTTTATCCGGGGGAATTTAAATACGGCGGCGGCCACGTCATCCAGGAACTGGTGGCAGGGAAGAGCGTTCACCTGCTGGCGGAGGGCTATGGCACCGACTGCTATCCCAACAAGCGCCTGGAAAAGGAAATCACCCTGGCTCAGATGGTCAACGCCGTTCTGTGCAATCCCCGGAACTGCTACCAGAATTACAATGTGGCGGTCAATCTTTCGAACCGCACCATCTATACCTACATGGGGCCCCTGCGGCCCCACGCCGGCAATGCCAATTTCTGCACCGCGGGAGAACTGAGCCCGTTGTTCAATGATCCCTTCTACCGAACCGTCGGCATCGGGACCCGTATCTTCCTGGGGGGCGGGGTGGGCTACGTGGTCTTCCCGGGCACGCAGCACAACCCGAAAAAGCCCCGCAGTGAGAACGGCATTCCGTTGGGGCCGGCGGGCACCCTGATGGTGGTGGGGGATATGAAGCACATGGATCCCCGCTACCTGGTGGGCGTGAGCTTTGTGGGCTATGGCTGCTCCCTGGCGGTGGGGTTGGGAATTCCCATTCCACTGCTGAATGAGGAGATCGCCCATTTTTGCGGGGTCAGCGACGCCGAACTACTGGCTCCCATCGTGGATTACGGCGCGGATTATCCCGGCGCCACCGGGCAGATTCTGGGACACGTGAGTTATGCCCAGTTGAAAAGCGGCACCCTCAGCCTGGACGGCAAGGAGGTGCCCACGGTGCCCCTGTCCAGCATGGTGCGGGCCCGGGAGATCGCCCAACACCTGAAAAAATGGATCGAAGCCGGCCGCTTCCTCCTGGGGGAGCCGGTGGAGCCGCTGCCCTCGAATCATGAAAGCCACTGCGTCAGCACCGCCAGCCACGATAGCTGAATTCCTATCATCTATCAAACGTAAGGGCGACCCACCGGGTCGCCCCTACCAGGGGCTCTCCTGCCCGGCCCTATTTCGGGAGTTAACGTTATCAACCCTTTAGATGAATACCTCCGGCGTCACCGGCGGGCGGCGCTGCTGTTCTCCGGGGGGCTGGATTCCAGCCTGCTGTTGGCCGCGGCCGCACAGGCCCTGGGACCGGGGCTGACTGCGATTACGTTTACCGGACCCCACACCGTGCCGGGAGAGTTGGCCGCGGCCTGGGCCCTGGCCCGGCGCTTGGGAGTCCGCCACGTGGTGCGGCGCTTTGATCCCCTGATCCTGCCGGAATTCCGCGCTAACCGCCGCGAGCGGTGTTATGTCTGCAAACGGGCCATTATCCAGGCGGCCCGGCGGATCATGGCCGCGCAGGGGGTTACGGTCCTCTGGGATGGCACCAACCGGGACGACCTGGCTGAAGAGAGGCCGGGGTTTCGGGCGATCCGGGAACTGGGGGTCGAAAGTCCGCTCCTGAGCGCGGGATTGGGCAAGGCGGCCATCCGGGCGCTGAGCCGGGATCTGGAGTTGGATTATGCGCGGTCCTCCCAGAGCTGCCTGGCCACCCGCTTCCCCTATGACACCGAATTGGCCGGAGAAAACCTGGCCCGGGTGGGGCAGGGGGAGGCCTGGCTGCGGCAGCGGAGTTTTGGCCGGGTGCGGCTGCGGGTGCAGGGGGACCGGGTCCGCCTGGAATTGAGTCCGGAGGAGTGGCCGGCCTTCCTGGCCCCGGAGGTGCGGGGGCCGTTCATTGCGTATCTCTCGGCCCTGGGTTTCGAGCAGTTCTCGCTGGACGGGACCGGGTGAGAAGGTCGGGTTGTTTTCATACCGGACTTCAGACAGGGTCCAGGCTTACTGTTTTGGCTTTTTCCCTCCCCCTTGATGGGTTGTATAGACCGGGGACATGGGTAACATGTGTTCGGGGACATGG